>CALGLM010000109.1 GCA_937930275.1 uncultured Ignavibacteria bacterium | reverse complement strand
ACAATTGGCGGCGGAGAAATTGAGGTTAAAGTATTTGAAGAATGCAAAAAAAGGATAAAAAACAAAAGGTCTGAACTTAAAGAATATTTATTAACTGATAAAGAAATTACTGAACCGGCTGATGCCGAAGTAGTTAAAATGATGTGTTCCGGTAAAATATGGATTTTTTACGAAGTTTTTAGCTCCGAACATATAGCATATATTTTTGGCGGCGGACATGTAGGAAAAGAATTAACTTACTTTTTAAAACGATTAAATTTTTATACTGTCCTTGTTGATAATAGACCGGAAATTGCCAATAGAGATCACAATCCGTTTGCCGATGAAATTATTTTTCAAGACTATAGTGAATTCACGACAAATTATGAATTCCGTGATTCTTCTTTTTATATTATATTAACTCACGGACATAATTTTGATTATGAAGTTGCCCGAAATATATTAAAAAGGGGAATAAACACAAAATATATCGGTGTAATTGCATCAAAAGTTAAAGCATTAAAGTTAAAAGAAATGTTAAAAAACGAAATCGGAGATAAACCGGAAATTGATAAAATTAATTCGCCTATCGGTCTTGATATCGGCGGAGAAACCGCATCCGAAATTGCTTTATCTATTGCAGCACAGATGCAGTCCTACTTATTTAATAATTTTGATTAAGGTGAATAATGGCTATTAAAAGAAGTGAATTGAGAGTTGATGCTGTAGAAAAACTAAACGGCGAAACCAAGTATATTAGAGATGAACGAATAGACGGGCTTATATTTGGTACAACTATTAGAAGTAAAATTTCTCACGGAAAAATAAAGTCTATAACATTTGATAAAAACTTTGACTGGACAAGTTTTACCATTGTTGACTACAAAGATATTCCTTTTAATCATGTTGCCTTTTTAGAATTAGATATGCCGTTTTTAGTTGAAGATACGGTTAAATATTTGGGTGAACCAATTATACTTTTAGCTAATGAAAATAAAGACTTATTAAAATTAGCGCATAATCATATTGATATTGAGTATGATGAATATCCGAGTTTATTTGATATAAGGAAATCGGAAAATTCAGAAATAAAGATTTATAAAGAAAATAACGTAATTAAAGATATCAGAATAAACAAAGGAAACATTGAAGAAGCAAAAAATATTTCTACTAAAACTATTAAATTAAGCACCGAAACCGGATTTCAGGAACATTTATATCTTGAACCCCAAGGTTTGGTAGCAATTCCTGAAGATAACAGAATTGTAATTAAAGGCTCGATGCAGTGTCCCTATTATATTAAAAATGCTTTAGAAAAAATGTTTGAAAATAGGTACAAAATCACAATTATTCAAGCAACCACAGGTGGTGCTTTTGGTGGTAAGGAAGATTTTCCGTCTTTATTAGGCGGCCATGCTGCAATTTTATCAATTAAAGCAAAAAGGCCTGTTGCGATGTTTTATGATAGAGAAGAAGACATATTGTATACAACGAAGCGACACCCATCTGTTGCCGATTATACGGCTTATGTTACGAATGAAGGCAAAATATTGGGACTTGAATTGAACTTTTTAATTGACGGAGGGGCATATTCAACGTTATCAACTGTTGTTCTATCCAGAGGAGCACTTACATCTGCCGGATGTTATCATATTCCAAATGCAAAAATTGTTGCAAAAGCTTTGGCTACAAATACTGTTCCCAGCGGTGCTTTTAGAGGTTTCGGAGGTCCACAAGCCGTGTTCGGAATTGAAATGCTTATTGAAAAAATAGCAAAAGAACTTAACATACCTCCATTAGAAATTAGGAAAATTAATCTAATTGAACAAGGGATGGAGACAATTACTTCGCAAAAGCTAATGTATAGCGTTTCTTCAACTTTAACATTGAATGATGTACTTAAAATGAGTAATTATGAAAAAAAATATTACGACTTTTTAAAGCACAACAGACCGATTATTGAAAGAATAAAAAACGGATTATTTCCAAAAGACAACAAAGATGAAAAATTAAAAGGAATAGGTTTAGCATTATCAGTGCACGGAGCTGGTTTTACCGGAACAGGAGAAAATAAAATTCACGGTAAAATTAAAATTGAAGTTCATGGTAACGGAAAAATCGAAATATTTACTGCCCAAACCGAAATGGGACAAGGTGAAAAAACGACTTTTAGAAAAATTATGGCTGATTCCTTAAATGTTAGCATTGATAATATATTACTATCAGAGGTAAATACTGATTTAGTCCCCGATAGCGGACCAACGGTTGCTTCTCGTTCAACAATGGTTATAGGTAGTCTAATAGTCGATGCTTCAAAAGAAATTTTAAATATAATTAAAAATAAGATAGACGTTGAATATAAAACAGATTTTGAGTATAGAGAAGGTTATTTTTATTCTGGTGACATAGTAATTCCGTTTATTGAAGCTTCAAAAAGAATAGGCGGAGAAACAATTTTCAAAGAGTATTCTCATCCACCTTTAATTAAATTTGACGAAGTAAATTATATTGGGGATGCTTATCCAGTTTTTTCGTGGGCTGGAAGTGTAGCTGAAATAGAGGTTGATCCTGTTACTTTTGAAAGCAAAGTAATAAACTTTTATACATCGCACGATATTGGCAAAGCAATTAATCATGATCAAGTAGTTGCCCAAATACAAGGAGGTTGCTTGCAAGGTATAGGTTATGCCATGTATGAGAGGACCGAAATTAAAAATGGTAAATTTGATGTAAACGGTTTTAATGATTATATAGTTCCGACATTGACCGATACTCCAAATTTTGAAGTAAACGTGATAGAAAATTATTACCCGTTTGGACCTTTCGGAGCTAAAGGACTCGGAGAATTACCGTTAGTTGGTGCGCCTCCGGCAGTTGCTGCTGCATTTTGGATGATTTTTGACAAAGAGTTTGAAAAGATTCCTATTTTACCCGAAATGATTTACGAAAAAGTTATTTGCGAGGACTAACATGAAAATTGAATTTAATTTGAATAATAAAGAAGTAAGTATAGATGCAAATCCCAAAACAAGGTTATTGGATATATTGCGAGATAATTTTAATCTGACAAGTGTTAAAGAAGGTTGCGGAAAAGGAGAATGCGGTGCTTGCACTGTATTTTTAGACGGTAAGAGAGTAAATTCATGCTTAATTCCGGCATTTCAAATCCAAAATAAAAAAGTTATAACTTTAGAGCATGTAAAAACTTGGGATTCCTACAAACAGCTGGAAAACTCGTTTTTAGAAAACGGTGCCGTACAATGCGGTTTTTGCATTCCGGGATTTATTATGTCAACAATTTCTTTATTTAATGAATCGGAGACTGCACTATCAAAAAAAAGTATTGAAGAAGGACTTGGAGGAAATATTTGCAGATGTACGGGATACTCAAAAATTGTGGATGCTATTTATTCATTTACCGAAAATACTGATTTTATTTCAACAATAAATTCGGAATTTAATAATGAAAACTGAAAATAATTTGATAGTAGTGCAGCCTAAAAGTTTAAATGAACTTGATAATTTACTGAAGAACACAAATACATCTTATCAATTTATCGGCGGCGGTACCGATTTACTGGTTCAAGAAAAAAAATGGGAAACATATAACTCTATTGTGGATTTAAAGAGTGTAAAAGAAATATCGTCAAATATTTTTATTGAAGATGAGTATTTGTACATAGGCGCGGCAAATTGTTACACCGATATAATTAAAAACAAAATTGTCGTTAAATATTTTCCAATTTTAATTAGTAGTTTAAAGCAGATTGGTTCTGTACAGATTCAAAACAGAGGAACATTAGGCGGAAATATTTGTAATGCATCTCCCGCAGGAGACTCTTTGCCAGTACTTTCGGTTTTGGATGCGGATTTATTGATTGGACCTAAAAATAATGATAAATTTAAAGTTATTCCGTTTAATAACTTTTATACC
>CALGLM010000108.1 GCA_937930275.1 uncultured Ignavibacteria bacterium | reverse complement strand
TAATAAGTATGGTCTTCGCACTCAATAAGCAGGAAACTAACGCAATCTAAGCCTTGCAAAAAGTAAAGTTTGTCTAAATCAGATTTGTGAAAGAAAACAGATACCGGCGCACTTTTGCTAAATTTACGATTTAGTAGTTTAACGTCTTCTTTAATTTCATTTTCAAGTTGTTGAACTTCATCAAAATAAATTAATCGTCTGTTATAATGATTTTCAA
Organism: uncultured Ignavibacteria bacterium; assembly: GCA_937930275.1. Taxonomy (GTDB): domain Bacteria; phylum Bacteroidota; class Ignavibacteria; order Ignavibacteriales; family Melioribacteraceae; genus JAEXOD01. The sequence continues at coordinate 7,480 of CALGLM010000108.1, read as the reverse complement.
GCAGCTCTAATAGAGCTTTCTGAAGATTATTTTTGGGCTGTGTTTGATGTTGTAAGAAACTCATGTAATATTTCATTTATTACCTCCACGTACCCAGTTTAATAATTCGCTTTTAAGAAATAACCTGTTCCCTTCTACTTTGTAGCTTGGTAAAAGTCCTTGCTGTACGTATTTACGCAAAGTAACCGGATTAATGCCTAAAAATTTTGCTGCTTCGTCTGCTCTAAGCGGTTGGTCGTTAATAGAAATTAGCGATGTTAGTTCGTTTAATTTTTGGAGTATCTCTTCATTGGTAACTATTTTTGTTTTAATTGCCATTTGTAAGCCTCTTATAGTCTATTAAAATTGTTGGCTTTATTGTGTGAAAATCGAGTATAGATATATCTTCAATAGCGTAGCTTAATGAGTTAACTTTTTTAAACTCTTCAATAAACGAGTACATTTGCATTAATAAATCGTAACTGGTTAAGTGGTTTGGCATTTCTACCTTAATTGTTTTATAGCTGTGCATAGAAAAACCCATTATTTGGTTTTTATCGTAGCAAGCCCAAAGGAACTCGGTGTATTCGTCCATTATTGGTTTAATTACCTGTTTAGTTTTAGGTGCCATTTTATTCTCCTTTAAGTGATTTTTTGAAATTGGCTATTGATTGGGTTATAGTGTCATACATATGGTCTAAAGTGACTGTTAGAATAAGCTTTTCTTGTTCGGTTATTGTGTTATCGGCAGTTGCCATTTTAACTTGACCGGAAAGGATGTTAATTGATTCGGTTATATTGCTTATTAGTTGCAGGGTGCTTCCGGTAACGGTTTCGCAATTATAAGGGGATAGCTGATTTAATACGGACATTATTTTACAATAATCATCTATATCAATTGTCTTACAATAATCGCTTAATAGATAGCGTAAATGGTGTTCGGTAAGCCCTGTTTTTTCATGAAGCCATACAACTGTTTGGTTGCTTTTAATAAATTTGTCTTTTATTTCCCTTAATGAATCCATAAATATTCTCAGTATTTTTAGTAGTTTTTATAATTATTACGAGCTAATTTGCTAATGGTGAATATTGTTCTTTGTCTTTTTCGGGTATTAAAACCAAAGCGTCTTTGTCGTTAATAACTGTGCGATATATGTTAATGGTATCGCCTACTTTAATACCATTATCTTGGTTGTAGAGAGTCGGTAATGATATTGCTGTACCTCTTTTCCCGTATTTTTGAACTCTGTATCGTTCTATTTTTTGCATTTGAAACTCCGTACTAAATGAAACATTTATACACTAAAATACACTTAAATTCTGACTTGTCAAGTGAAAAGTTCTAAAAAGTTTCAATAATTTACTATTAATTTGTTTTAATTGGTGTCAAAAAGTGATAATTTTACAAAAAATAAACTTAGAAATGAATTGGTCTGAATTTATAAAGTATTTGTTTGACCAGGAATTAAGACTTTCGCCCCAAGAAGGTGAAAAATTAACCGGGATACGTTACCAAATAATCGATCGTTGGAAACGTGGAAATATTGGTAAACCTCAAAGGAATACAATAAAAAGACTTGAGGAGGGGCTTGGAATTAAAATTAATGATTCCGACCCAGAAAACATAACATATACAAAAGTAGAAGAAAAGCCGGAACCGGATAATAAGATAATTGAGCGTACCTATAGGGTAGTAGGTGAGATAGGTGCGGGGGTGTTAGAAGTGGACGAATTGTTTCAAGACGAATATGTAACAGTAACATTTGACCCAAGCAACAACCAGTTGTTTAGGATAAAGAGTGAAAAATATAGCATGGCGCCTACGGTAATGCCGGGCGATATGATAGTAATAGATTTAGCTGCAAAACCAAAGCCCGGTGATATGGTGGTAATAGGTTGGCGGGAAAATGGTAAAGCACACGGAGCGTTAAAAATATTAAATACTGTTAGAGATGATTTTTTGGCATTTACAAGTATAAACCCAGCCGAACCATTATTAATAGTGCCCAGAAAAGAACTAATTAAAATGTTTAAGGTTAAACAGGTGATAAAAGAGTGAGGGTGTAAATGGGTTTTTTGTCAAAAATTATTGGCTTATTTACAAAACCGAAAGAACATGATATAATTAACCAAGCAATTACAATAGAACCTGCAAAAACACCTGATATAAAGGATGAGGTAGAAAATTTAGAAAATTCTAAGGGGAAAAAAGTTACGATTAGCTTACAATTAACATACCCAAAAGAAGTTCCTAAAGATTATAAACCACCTGAGAATATCCAATGGTCAAATAATGATAACGACCCTGTTGAAAAATTATTAAAAACATTGATAGGCAAAGGGCATAAAAATTACCCGCTTCTACATCCAACATATTCCATTTATTCAAGAATACCTTATTTTGGATTAACTAGTTTTATAAAAGAAAGATTATTGGAGAATGACGGTATATCGATTAATAGGGTGTTGGAAGGATTATCATTTTTTGATGGAGGACTTATTGAATCGCTATTATCGAGAAAAAATGATATAAATGAAAAATATTCAAAACAGATAATAGGGCAAATAAAAGAGATCTGTTTTGCAGATTACATAAAATTTGATAATGATATAGCTACAACTGAGTTATCTGTACTATGGTTTGTTTTAGAAATGTATGGAGGGGAGCGATATTATTGGGCAATAACTGAGCCGTCAATGTATTTATCAGTAGTATTGGCTTGTTACTCCTTAGCTATTACTGATAATATAATTAAATTAGTTAGTAAAGCTAATCAATTTCTAAAAGAGTGTAGTGAAGATGATGAAGAATTAATAAATTATCCAAGATATAAGAAAAAGATATTAGTCAATAATGAATTGCCATCGCCTGAATTTATTGATATATTCAATAAATTTACAATTGAAGCGAGGATTCACTTTTATTACGCTTTGGTGAGGGGGGATAAAACGGATTTAAATAGTTGTATATTTTATAAAGAAAAGCTAATTGGTATTGTCCCAGAAGAGACAAGCAAAGAGTTATTAGATAGTGGTTTATTTGAATACGAAATTAAAACAGTTAACATTCCTCAAGAAACATATTTCACTAAAAATGAATTATTAGAAATCATGAATACGTCTAATATCCCATTCAAAAAATCTTGGACAAAAAGTAAGTTGTGTAACACCATTAATGAATTTGATGATAAAATATTAAGTAAAATGTTAACAAATATGCCACGCACTAAGCAAATAATAACTTATGAAGTATGTGGTTACTATGAAAGTGACATTAATAAATTACAAAAAAGAATAATAGAAAACAAAGTAATATTTGATTTGATTTGTTTCATTGGTTTACCTAAATTTAAATCATACAAAAAAAGAGATGAAGAAAGAGCCCTAAGATTAGTAAATAATCAAGAAGGGAAAGTCCCTATTTAAATATGCAAAATAGGGGGTTATGAAACTAAAACGGAAATGATAAATTAATTTTGTTTAGGCGTAACTTTGAGATATAAACCAAGATTTTTTTTATGGTCTTCAACCATTCGTGCAAGACCTGATAGCTTTTGAGATATTTCGGTTAGATACTTAGCGGCATCATTGCAAAAAAATTGGAGGTTATCTAATTTTTGTTGTGATAATTCGTCAAGTTCAATTTGTATAGCGTTTGTAGTATTTTTATTTTCATTTTCCATTGTAGCACCTAAATTTATTTTTATGGTTATCGAAATATAAAGTTAATAGATAAAAGAATCAAGAGGAATAAAAAAGCGGGGTAAAGTGTTAAAAAGAGAGAAAAACGGGGAATAAAACGGGGGTAGTGTCCCCCGTAAGTCCCAGTAAAAATATAAGTTATTTGAAAATAACGAGATAATTGGACGTGAACAATGTACGCGCTACAAAGTTAACCCCTTGTAAAATAACTAATTACAACAAAAATATTATAGGCTAATAGATAACAATCTGGTTTGGTTTTGGTGTTTTCCCTTTTTGATTAAATTTTTATAGTTTTCATATTAATATATTTTTGTATATTTCTTCTTTGGTTTGTTGCGTCATACGGACTCCGTTCGTTTTATAAATTATTTAGTTTGGTAGCTTTAATTTATGACACAATGACCGTTTTTTATCTTTTAGGTAAAGTTTTTAATGATGTAATTCGCGATTTAGAAAAAAAATATTTTTTGTTTGCAAGTTTTAACTTTTGTTTATATTTTGCATAGATAAAGGAAAACAAGACGGCATTTGGCAATTAAGGAAGTTTTGTGGTCTGGTTTTCTGTTGGTACTGGATTTTTTAGCATACAAAAATATACTTAAATATAGTTGAGGCGTTTAATGAGAATAATTATACTTTTTCTTTTTATTATTTGCTCGCAAAATATGTTTTCGCAAGAGCAATTATTTGTTAACAATCAAAAAGACGAAGTTGTTCGAATCGATCCGGGAATAGACAAAATGCAGTATATTCAAGGGCAAGTATTACTAAAACTGAAAGAAGATGTTAATGTTAATCTTTACAAAAATAGTGGTATTGCATTTATCGGTGTTCAATCTATCGATCGAATATTACAAAAGCATAAAGTTACTAATATTAACAAGATGTTCTTTAATGAAAAACCTCTGCAGAATAAAAGGATCTATAAAACATTTACTGGGCAAATGTTGGAGCAGCCAAGTTTGCACAATATTTATAAACTGGAAACAAGTGAACAAATTAATATTTTTGAGATAATTGATGAGTTAAATAATGATGCTAATGTTGTATATGCCGAACCAAATTATATTTTATCGATAGTTGAAGATAAAGCGATATCACCGGCATTGACAGAAAGCGAAATGTTTGAATGGATTAAAGAAAATCCAGATATTAGTTTTGTAAACCCAAGCAATCAAACCACAAATGACGAAATTAGCACGGGTAATAGATTATTTAAACCAAATGTTATAACCCCAAACGATCCGCTTTACAGCCAGCAATGGGGTATTCCCGCTACGCAGATTGATGCGGTTTGGGACAGTACAACAGGAGATACGACTCAAGTAATTGCAATACTTGATACGGGAGTGGATTGGTTACACCCTGATTTAAAAAATAAGATATGGATAAACCCAAACGAAATACCTGATAACGGAATAGATGACGACGGAAACGGTTTAGTTGATGACATCAGGGGTTGGGATTATATCAATAATGATAATAATCCGACTGACGACAACAGCCATGGTACACACGTTGCAGGGATAGCAGGAGCGGAAAGTAATAACGGTATTGGTATTGCCGGTGTAAACTGGAAAGCAAAAATACTGCCTATTAAAGTATTTCAATCAAGCGGAAGGGGAGATGCCGCAACTATTACACAAGGGATAATTTATGCCAAAAATATGGGTGCGAATGTTATTAATATGAGTTTTGGATCTTATAATCGATCGCTAATGATGGAAGATGTTTTAGAAAATGCTTATTCCAATTCCATTTTAGTTGCCGCAGCGGGGAATGATAATAGAGCATTACAATCATCCCCTTTTTACCCGGCTGCACTTTCATATGTGTTGGGTGTACAAGTACCAAATTCTGATTTCTCTAATATGGATTTTGATGGTCCGGTTTTTAGCTCTTTTACTGATCTACTTAATTACGAAATGAAGGCTCCAGGTACTAATATAATTAGCACTATTCCAAACGGAAATTATAGGGTTTATCAAGGTACATCAATGGCTACACCAATTGTTACAGGTGGAGTTTCACTGTATAAAACTAGACACCCGAATGATTCACAAGAATTGATGTGGGGTAACTTAATAAATACAACTGATATATATATGCAATTAAACGAGACACTGAATGTAATACCAACGCCGGTTTTAGACTTTATAAGTAAAACAATAGTTGATACATTAATAGGTGATAATAATAATGGCATAATTGATGCAGGTGAGACAATACAACTGTGGTTTTTGGTAAGAAATAGTTGGGGTCAATCAGATAGTGTTTATGTAGGATTGCGTTTTAGTGAATTTGAAGATACAACTACAGCCCAAATTATTAAAGATGTTTCATTTGTAGGTAGCATAAGTCCTTATGCTTCACGGAGTAATGAAATAAATCCTCTATTGATTAAATTGAATTCAAACATTGCAAATGATAGAGATATAGTTTTTGATGCTTTATTGTGGTATAAAAATTCAGCGGATACAATCAAAAAAAAAATAATTCTAAATATAGCAAATGGAAGTGAACTTGTGGGAATTATGGATTCAAGTTTGACTTTGACTGCTGAAAAATTATGGATTGTGAATAATAGCTTTCGCATAGGGTCTAATGGTATACTTAAAATTAATGCAGGTGTAAAAATTATTATAAATAAGTCGTTTGATAATCAAGGAATGATTATTGCACGCGGTTCAAAGGATAGTATTATAACTATTACTGGATCCAAATATATTACTGGTAATGGCACTTCTATTTTTGAATATACATCTTTTACTGGAATGCGTGATCGTATAATTGATGGAAATAAAACAGAATTAAAATATTGCACCGTTGATGATTTTTCTGGTGCATATATGTTTACACTTTCTAAGATGGAGAACTGTATAATTAAGAACTCTAATGCAATTAATGAACTGATTTATAGTCGTCCAATATTAATAAAGCGAAATAATGTATATAATTGTAGTGCTTACCGCTTTTATCAGGGTGATATTGTCCCAGATCAAACAATCTCTTTTAATAATTTTGTTAAAATTAGACAGGATTCATATTATCGCCACCTTGGTTTTATTCCAACAAATTCAAACTTTATTTATAATAATTTTGTATCAACAATTTTGCCTAAGAATATACTAAAGTCCAATCCCGGTACTTATTATTATGTAACACCTAATTATTGGGGTACTGTGGACCCAGCAAAAATAGTCAATAAAATCTATGACTTTTGGGATGACTCATTTTTATCATTGGTTGTATTTGAACCAAAACTTATAGCCCCATCCGATTCTGCACATGGTATAGTTTGGAAAGTATTGGTAAACGGTAAAGATGCGCAAGACGAATATGTTGAACCTTTAGGGGTTGGTATACATAGATTTGATGTATATTTTAATAGACCTATGGATTCGACATATATCCCCAATCTTAGTTTTGGTGTAAGAACACCTTATACGCAACAAACGGTAATAGATTCGTTTTATTGGTCAAGCGATTATAGAATTTTTACGGCATTTAAAACAATTAAATTATTTACAGGTGACGGAATAAATAGAATAAGAGTTTCAGGTGCAAAAGATTTGGAAGGTTTTGAAATACCGGTAGAGGATCAACGTTTTGAGTTTTTAATTAGTGCCGCTAGTTCTGCATCAACAGAATTTATGGCAACAGCCGGTTTGGGCAAAGTAAATTTAGAATGGCGAAATCCTGATAAAGAAGATGTACCGGATCTATTGGGATACAATATTTATAGAATGGAACATATTAATGATACTACATTAACTATGCCGAAAATGATAAACAA
>CALGLM010000107.1 GCA_937930275.1 uncultured Ignavibacteria bacterium | reverse complement strand
TAAATCTTTCCATGCTTTTTTATACGAAGGAATATTATCTAATGCAGGTAAATTTAGAAGTACAACTGATAAAAACAATGGATTTGTTGGCTTCGGCGGTATAAAAAACAGAGACTTCAAATTTAAATTTACGGGAGTAACTCCGGATAAAATTGAAGAATGTGTAATTGAAGCATGTAATTATCTTGAAGATATAGCTACTAACCCTATTGAAAATAGTATGAGGTTTTATCAAAGATTTGTATTAGCTCATCCTTTTTATGATGCAAATGGTAGAATCGGAAGGTTAATAGTAACTTTGTATTTAAGTAGATTTAATTTGGTTATAGATTGGGGAAAGGTAGAAAGTAACGGCAAGTTTATGAAAAAGCTAAATGAATGTCATAAAAGAGTTGAAAAAGTTGAAGATTTTGAAAAATATTTTTCTATTCCGGTTAGTTATATAAATCGTTTTATAATTAAAGTAAGCTAAATATAATTGCTTCCATTTTAAATTAGCTACTTTTAAAAAAGTATCAAATAGTCTCTCCTTCTTAAGTATTAAAAATCTGCCTAATTCACCTGTTGATAACTTGTGGATAACTGCTATTTATCTACATTTAAAATTCAAAGGGAATAATTAAATTTTTAACCTAAAACAAAGTAATAATTAATATGAAATTGATTAAAACAAATATCAACTAAAACGATTTAAATTATTATAATGTAATAAATTAATATGGGTAATAGCGAGGAATAATTAGCCAACAAAACATAAGTTAAAAAAAAATAAAAAAATGTTATAAAAAAAGTATCAAAAAACTTGCTTTTTAAACTAAAATACTGTTATTTTACACCTTAGTGGGAAAAAATGTTGAAAAATGTCAAAAATTTAAGAAGAAAATAGATGTTTTACGGAAGTTACACATATTCGTTAGATGCTAAAAGTAGATTAAGCATACCGGTTAAGTTTAGACGCAATTTAAACCCGGATGCTGCCGAAACTTTTATGATGACACGCGGCATACAGCAATGTGTGTACGTATATCCAAAAGATTTATGGGAAGCTGACGTTGAACCACGAATTAAGAACTTAGATGAATTTGACATTAAAGAGTCATCATTTATGTGCTTATTGCTGGAATATGCCAACGAAGATGTATTAGATTCACAATCGCGTTTGCTTATACCAAAAGCATTAACTGATTTTGCAGAAATCGAAAAAGAAGTGTTCATTTTAGGCGCAAGAAACCATTTAGAGCTTTGGAATCCGCAGATTTATCAAAAATTCAAATCGACTATTCCTAAGTCTTATGCGGAAATTGCTGCCGAAGTAATGAAGAAATAAAAAGATGGAAAAACATATACCGGTTTTACCCGAGATTAGCGTTCTTTATATACTGAATAATGTTAACGGAAATTATTTTGATGCTACGTTAGGCTTTGGCGGGCACACAAAGTTGCTTTTAGATAAATTAGGCATAAAAGCAAGCGTTGTATGCACCGATAAGGACATTGAAGCAATAAATTATTGCAAGGATAAGTTTAAAGACGATCACCGAGTTTCGATTTATAATGCAAGTTTTACGGAAATTGATAAAATTTCAAAAATTGAGTTCATTGAAAAATTTGACGGAATATTAGCCGATTTAGGAGTATCTTCATATCAATTAGATAATAAAGATTCAGGGTTTACTTACCGAGAAGATACTTATTTAGATTTACGAATGGATAAATCGACCGGAATTAGTGCCGCAGATGTGCTTAATACTTATAAGCAAGATGAAATAGCGGATATATTGTTTAACTACGGTGAAGAAAGAAAATCTCGTTTAATTGCCAAACTAATTGTTGAAAAACGAACGATTACTCCTATTACAACTACCAAGCAATTACGGGAAATTGTAGAAAAAGTTGCACCGATAGAAAAAAGTGCTTCATCATTATCTCGTGTATTTCAGGCATTACGTATTTACGTTAATAACGAACTTGAAGATTTGAAAATTTTCCTGGAAAAAGCAATTGAACTGCTTAAACCGGGAGGTAGAATTGCCGTAATATCGTATCACTCGTTAGAAGATAGAATAGTTAAAGAAGTCTTTAAATTTGCAGCAAAAGATTGTATCTGTCCGCCCAATATACCAATATGTGTTTGCAACAAAAAACAAACATTAAAACTTGTAACTAAAAAACCTATTATACCGGATGGTGACGAAGTTAATAAAAACCGCCGCAGCCGAAGTGCCAAGTTACGAGTTGCTGAAAGAGTATGAAAAATAAATTTTTATTAAAATCATTATTAATATTTGCTTTTGTAGCAATTGTATTATCCGCTTATATTGTTTCGACATTGGAAATACGCAAGCTTACAAAAGCTAAAGTAACTATGGAAGACAGCTTAAAGCTTGTTTCGGAAAAAATAAACGATCGTTTAATTGAAATTCAAAAATTGAGTGCAGAAAATCGAATTGTTAAAATGGCGGTTGATAGCTTAAAAATGGAATACAATAACGAAGGTATGATTGAAATTAATTTGTCTAAAAATAAAATAAAAAGTTTAGAAAAAAGATTAAATAGTATTTATGAATAACCGTAGAATTATTTTTTTATTATCACTTATTGTTCTTTTTTTGCCGGTAAGAATTGTACTACATTTATATAAAACTCAAATTACAGAGCATGATAAATGGTTATATTTGGCAGAAAAACAACAAAAAAGAACCGTGACGGCTGTTGCCGATAGGGGAGTTATTACAGATAGAAACGGTGAGATTCTTGCTTATTCAAAAGATGAAAAATCTTATTATATAGATAAACGAATGTTAATTCGTAAAAAAGATAAAGATACTTTATTAAGTACTTTTAGCAGAGTATTTGGTAAAAGTAAAAATTATTATGCAAATTTAATTAAAAACGGAAATAGAAATATTCTTTTAGAAGAAAAGGTTGCAAAAGATAAAGCAATATTATTAAGCAACTTTGTTATCGATCCTTTAATTAAAAAGGAAGATAATACTCGCGTTTATCCGTACGGACAATTAGCCGGACATATTTTAGGTTACGTTGATAAAAACTTTAACGGTCAAGAAGGACTTGAAAAAAAGTATAATAATATTTTAAAAGGCGAAAACGGCACTTTAACAATTGAGTGCGATGTTTTTGGAAACCTTGTTACTATTGACGAAAAATTATCGCAAAGACCTAAAAACGGTGCTACAATTAGTTTGACAATAAATGCAACTTATCAAAAAATATTAGAAGAAGAAATACAAAAAGGAATTGAGCAATACGGAGGTCAAGCCGCTTCGGGAATAATTATGGATCCGAATACAGGTGAAATTTTAGCTTTATCTAATTATCCGATGTTCGACCCAAATAAGTATAACGAATTTAGCGGAGAACAGAGGAAAAATAGAGCTTTGACAGATCCTTACGAACCCGGAAGTACAATTAAACCGGTTGTTATGAGTATTTTATTGGAAGAAAATAAAGTAAGAGCAAACGAATTTGTAAATACTTTTAACGGAACTTATTCAACAAACGGAGTAAAAATAAGGGATACTCACGAGTATTCTTCATTATCTGTAAAAGATATTGTTGTAAATAGCAGTAACATTGGTATGGCTGTTTTAAGCGATAGGTTAGATAAGGAAGTGTTTTATAAATACTTACGCGATTTTGGTTTCGGTAATCAAACATCCATCGGTCTGCCGAGTGAATCTTCGGGATTGTTAAAGAGACCGGATAGATTTGATAAACTTAGTAAAATGTTTATGTCGTTTGGTTACGAAATTCTTGTTACTCCAATCCAAATAGTTTCTGCTTATTGTGCGTTAGTAAACGGCGGTGTGTTATATCAACCTCAGTTAGTTAAACAAATAAAATATAGTGATAACTCGGTTGAAGATTTTAAACCTATAAAATTAAGAAACGTAATTAGCACAAAAACTTCAAATATAATTAAAAGTTTTATGTATGAAGTTGTTGAGCACGGAACTGCAAAAAATGCAAAAATTGAAAATATAATGGTAGGAGGAAAAACAGGAACAACCCAAAGACTGGAAAATAATTCTTATTCAAAAAGCAGTTATTTTACTTCTTTTGTTGGTTTTTTCCCTATTGACGAACCAAAAGTTGTATGTTATATAATGGTAAGTTCTCCTGAAAAAGCAAAATACGGAGGAAGCGTTGCTGCTCCTATTTTTAAGAAAGTTGCAGATAGACTTGTAGAAGCAGATTATAATCTTCGTCCCGATTTTTCGATTAAATCGGCATCCGTTTTAAAGGAAGAACTTAAAAAAGATAAAATAAAAGGAAATACTAACGTATATAGTGATATTTCCAAAAATAGTGTTAAAAATAAAAAGAAAGTTTATAAAATTGAAAACGGAATGCCTAACTTAGTTAATCTTAGCATGCGTGATGCCGTTGCAATATTAACGGAATTAGGAATTAAATATAAAGTAAACGGAAAAGGAAAAGTAATTAATCAGACTGTTAATCCTGGTAAAAAAATTAATACAAATACAGTATGTACAATTGAGTGTCAACCTGTTAAAAAGGTAATAACCGAATGAAAAAACGATTAGCTGAATTATTAAATAATGTTAGAGTGATTCAAGTAACCGGAAAAGCCGAGTTAAATGAAATCGATAATATTTCAATTAATAGTAATTTGGTTAAAAAGGGAACAATCTTTTTTGCAATTAAAGGTTATAAGACTGACGGACATAAATTTATTATTGATGCTATAAATAAAGGCGCTTCGGCAATTGTTTTGGAAGACAATAGTTTTGCACCCGAGCAGTTATTTATACATAGCGGTTGTGTTAAAATATTAGTTGAAAATAGCAGAAAAGCATTGGCGGATATCTCAGCTGCTTTATATGATAACCCTACTAAAAGATTAAAACTAATAGGTATTACGGGTACCAAAGGTAAAACAACGACCACTAATTTTATTAAAACAGTTTTTGGCGGCGTTAAATGTGGGTTAATAGGAACGATAAAAATTGATTTAGGAAAGAGTCAAATAGATAGCAAGTTAACTACTCCGGAAGCAAACGATTTGAATAAATATTTTTCACAAATGCTTTCCGAAGGGTGTAATGCTGCAGTAATGGAAGTATCGTCTCACTCGCTTGAGCTTAAAAGAGTTGATAATTTAGATTTTGATATTGCTATTTTTACAAATCTTGCTCACGATCATCTTGATTTTCACGGTACTTTTGAAAACTATTTGAAAGCAAAGAAAAAATTGTTTGACGGATTAAAATCGGATGCCGTTGCAATAATTAATGCTGACGATAAAGTTAGTAAAAAGCTTGTTAAAAATTGTAAAGCAAAAGTATTTACATACGGAGTAAGTAAAAAAGCCGATTTTACAATGTCTGATGTAGTCTATTCGTTAGACGGTACTAAATTTAAAGTAAGTTATAATAATACTACTTATAAATTAGAAACAAAACTAATCGGCATTTTTAATGCATATAATGCTTGCAGTGCATTTGCCGCAGGGGTAACTAACGGTATTAACCCAAATAAGGTTATTAAAGAAATAAGGAACACACCACAAGTTCCGGGAAGGTTTGAAGTTATAAGCAAGGGGAATAAAAAAGCAATTGTAGATTACTCGCACACACCTGAAAGTTTACAGCATACATTAAACGCAATAAGAGAAATTAATAAAAATAATCTGCCTATTTTTACTGTTTTTGGTTGCGGAGGCGATCGTGATAAGACAAAACGACCGATTATGGGAAATATTGCAAGCAGCCTTAGCAGTATTGCAGTGGTAACTTCCGATAATCCACGCACCGAAGACCCAAATAAAATTATAGAAGATATTTTGCAAGGAATTAAAGGCGATAATTACAAAGTTTTAGTAGATAGAGAAGAAGCAATAAAATATGCCATTACAAATTCCCCTGATAATGCAATTATACTTGTAGCCGGTAAAGGACATGAGGATTATATTGAAGTTAACGGTGTAAGAACACATTTTAGTGATAAAGAAAAAGTTACGGAATTTTTAAATTTATGAGCAACATTTTAATAAGCGCCCAAGAAATACTTAATATTTCCGGATTTACATTAGTAAAAGGAAATTTAAGTTCCGTGTTTAACAATGTGGTAATTGATAGCCGCAAAGTTAAAAGCGGTAGCTTGTTTATTGCAGTTAAAGGGGAAAAATACGATGGCCATAATTTTATTAAGGACGTAGAAGCCGAAGGTGCCGAAGGCGTAATTATTAGCAACGATAATTTGGAATTAGCAGAAAATTTTAACGGTACTGTTATATCTTATAGTGATACTATTGTTGCATTGGGCAAAATAGCAAATATTTGGAGGAATAAATTAAAAGCGAAAGTAATTGGTATTACCGGAAGTAACGGTAAAACTACTACTAAAGAATTTTTATCAATTATTCTTTCCGAAAAATATAAAGTTAATAAAACAGAATACAATAATAATAATCATATAGGTGTTCCCTTAACAATACTTTCGACTGACGAAACTGTTGAAATATTAGTACTGGAACACGGTACAAATCATTTTGGCGAAATAGACTATACTGCTAAAATTTCAACTCCGGATATTGGAATTATTACAATAATAGGTGATTCGCACCTTGAATATTTGATTGATAGAAACGGCGTTCTTAACGAAAAATATGCCTTATTTGAAGAAACAATAAAAAATAACGGGCATATATTTGTAAATGTCGATGATGAATTAATATACAAAAAATGCAGAGATATAAATAATAAAGTAACTTTCGGATTTACTGATAGCCCTGATGTAAAAGGGGAAATAATAGGTTTAGATAATTACGGAAGAACCAAATTAGAAGTTTGCTATTTAAATAGAAAAATTAATTTATCATTACCCGTATTTGGAATCACTTCGGCAAAAAATGTACTATCTGCAGTAAGTATTGCCTATAGGTTAGGTTTATCAGATGAAGAAATAATAAGCGGTGTGCAAAAATTAGGATTAGTAAAAGGGAGATTAAATATATCCGAAATTAACAGCACCGTAATTGTTGATGATACATATAATGCAAATCCCGAAAGCATGAAAGCCGCAATCGATTTAATTAATTCAATTGATGTAAAACCGATAAAAATTGCGGTTTTGGGAGATATGTTTGAACTTGGTGAACTAAGTATTAAAAAGCATATTGAGCTTGCCGAATATATAAAAAATAGTAATGTCAGCTTTGTATATCTACTTGGCAATTATACAAAATATACAAGCGAAAAATTAAGCGATTTGGGAATTAAAAACGAGCATTATGAGGAAAGAGAGTTGTTGGAAAAGAAATTATCCGAACTTAATATCGATAATAGTCTTTTCTTATTTAAAGGTTCTCGCGGAATGAAAATGGAACAGTTTATACCAATAATTGCGGAGAGAGTGAGCTAAAATGCTATACTATTTATTAAATTATTTAAACAAACAATATTCTCCTCCCGGGTTTGATATTTTTAAATATTTGTCGTTTAGATCTATTTTGGCGGCAATAACTTCTATGTTTTTGGCTTTTTACATTGGTCCAAAAATTATAAACTACTTAAAAAGAAAACAGATTGGCGAAACAATAAAAGAAGAAGGACCACAATCGCACAAACCAAAAGCAGGAACGCCGACAATGGGGGGAATTATTATAATCCTTTCGGTCGTTATTCCGGTATTATTATGGGCTGATTTAAAAAGTAGTTATATTTTATTAACTTTGGCTGTTACAGTATGGTTAAGTATTGTAGGTTTTTATGATGACTATTTGAAAGTTGTAAGAAAAAAACCAAAAGGACTAATTGCAAGATATAAATTGTTAGGGCAGTTTGTTATCGGTTTAATTGTAGGTATAGCTATTTATACTCTTCCGGAATTTGGAAGCTACACAACTGAAACCACTTTGCCGTTTTTCAAAAATTTAAATTTTGATTTTTCTTACGCATATATTCCGGCAGTTATTTTTATAATAACAGCAACTTCAAACGCAGTAAACTTAACAGACGGCTTAGACGGTCTTGCGATGGGCACTATGTTAATTGTAATGCTTGCTATGGCAGTTATATGTTATGTATCGGGTAACGTTATTTATAGTGACTATTTGAATATAATGTATTTGCCTTACAGTGGGGAGTTAACAGTATTTATTGCAGCTTTAATAGGTGCCGGTTTAGGATTTTTATGGTTTAATTTTTATCCTGCTCAAGTTTTTATGGGTGATACGGGTTCGTTGGCATTAGGCGGGGCATTAGGTGTAATTTCTATTTTAATAAAAAAAGAATTATTGCTTCCCATTTTAGGGGGTATATATTTTATGGAAACTATTTCGGTAATATTACAAAGGTTATACTTTAAATATACAAAAAAACGGTACGGAGAAGGAAAACGAATTTTTAGAATGGCTCCAATTCATCATCATTTTGAATTATTAGGTTGGAGCGAACCTAAAATTGTAATTCGTTTTTATATAATTACAATTATTTTGTCATTAATTAGTTTAGCTTCGTTTAAGATAAGATGAAAAACATACAAAATAAAAAAGTTACAATATTAGGTGCGGTACGCAGCGGATTAGGTGCCGCAAAATTAGCTAAAAGACACGGTGCTATTCCTTTTGTTAGCGATAAAGGAGATATAGAAAAACTTACCGAAGCTAACCAAATATTAAAGAATGAAGGAATTGATTTTGAATTCGGAACTCATTCGGATAAAGTTTTTGATTGTGATATTTTTATTACAAGTCCGGGTGTACCGAGTGATAGTGCGGTAATAAAAGAAGCACTTAAAAGAGGAATAAAAATAATAAGCGAAATTGAATTTTCATCTTGGTTTTGTGAATCGCCGATAATTGCCATTACGGGAACGAACGGTAAAACCACAACTACATCCTTAATGCATTATGCAATTAATAATTGCGGATTAGTTTCAAAAGTGGGCGGAAATATAGGAAATGCTTTTAGTGATTTTGCAGATACTTTAAAAGAAAACGAAAATGCAGTATTGGAAATTTCAAGTTTTCAATTGGATTATATTGATACTTTCAAACCAAAATACTCAATTATTATTAATATTACGCCTGACCATTTAGATAGATACGGACACAGTTTTGATAATTATGCTTTATCCAAATTCTTAATATGTAAAAATCAGGATGAAAACGATTTCTTTATAATTAATAAAGATGACCCAAAGATAAAAGAATTTGAAAATAAAAACGGAAAAGTTAATAAGATTTATTTTTCGATTAAAGAAAAGGTAAAAAACGGAGCGTATTCGATAGCTGATAAGATTTATTATGCTAAAGATGGCAATTCTGAAACCGTATGTGATGTTTGTGATTTAAGTATTAAAGGGGAACACAATTTATATAATGCTTTGGCAGTTGTTTCGGTATTAAAACTTATGAATGTTGACAATGCCAAAATAAAAGAAACATTAAATACATTCCCCGGTGTTGAACATAGACTGGAATTTGTTAAAGAAATAAACGGTGTTAAGTATATAAATGATAGTAAAGCTACCAATGTTGATGCCGTATGGTATGCGTTGCGGAGCTTCAAAAATCCCATTTATTTAATATTAGGCGGTAAAGATAAAGGGAATGATTATAACCAAATAAAATTACCGGTGCAAAATAACGTAAAAAAAATATATGCCATTGGTTCGTCAGCAAGTAAAGTACATAACTTCTTTTGCGATATAGTTCCGACTGAAATAAAAAAAGATTTAGAAGATTGCTTACAATCAGCCAAAAAAGAGGCTGTAAAAGGCGATATTGTTTTATTATCACCGGCTTGTGCTTCGTTTGATATGTTTAATAACTACGAGCATAGAGGTGAAGTATTTAAAAAAATTGTAAATAGCTTATGAAAATGAAAGGAATATCACGAGTATTTTTGAGCATTATTTTTGCCTTAGTAGTAATGGGCATTGTAATGATTTTAGGTGCAACATCAGGAATAAGTAAAAATTACTCGATGATTTTTAACCATTTAATTAAAGTCGGCGGTGCTATTGTTGTTTTAGTTGCAACAATGCTTACACCTTACAATAAGTATCGAAAAGTATCAAAAATACTGTTGTTTGGTGGTTTATTATTACTAATTTATACTTTAATTGCGGGTATTAATATTAAAGGAGCATCGCGCTGGATAAATATCGGCGGTTTTTCGTTTCAGCCTTCGGAGTTTGTTAAGATATTTATTGTTATTCATCTTGCAAATTTAATTGACAAAAAAGGAGAGATGATTACCGATTTTAAGCGAGGCTATTTGCCGGTTTTATTCTGGATATTTTTAACGGTATTTTTCATTATTTTACAACCGAATTTAAGTACTTCCATATTAATTGTAACTGTAGGTTTTTCGTTGTTGTTTGTTTCAGGGGCAAGCTTAAAACATTTAATTATTACCCTTTCAATTGTGGCTGTTGTAGGTACGGGGGTAACAATGTCGTACAGTCATGGTAGAGCTCGAGTTAGTCAATTTTTGGGATTAACCGAAAAAACGGAAATTAAT
>CALGLM010000106.1 GCA_937930275.1 uncultured Ignavibacteria bacterium | reverse complement strand
AAATCAATCACAAAAATCACAGTTCAGATATAAGATGATAGACTATAGATTGTAGTTATGAATGTTTTATAAAGAATTATATTATTACCAATCTTTAACAATGTAAATTTTGAATTAAAAACAGTGTCCAAATCACAAAAATCAAATCAATCACAAAAATCACAGTCAAAATCACAAAAAGCACAGTCCAAATCACAGTCAAAATAGCAGACCGGATAGGCTATATTAAAAAATATAATTGTCTATATGGAAACATATTAAAAACTAAACTCTAATAAATAAAAAAGGAGGATACAATGGACAGTTTTAATATTAGTGAATTTTGGTCTGTAATATGGCGCAACTTTACAAAAATCGGTTACGATATTATGTATAAAGTATTATGCATGTATTATTGTTTTGTTGATCCTAATACTCCGGTATGGGTAAAAGGTTTAATAGTTCCGGCAATTGTATATTTAATATCACCGATTGATGCTATTCCGGATTTTTTACCCGGTGGATTTGTTGATGACGGTGCAGTTATTGCCGGTGTTTTTACTGCAATCGAAATGCACATTACCGAAGAACATAAAAGACAAGCCAGAGAAACTTTGAAAGGTATGTTTGGATATTAATTAGGCATTGTTTTTATTGATAATAACAAACAAGACACATTGAAATTTTATTTGTTTTTGATAATTAAAATAAACGCAAAAATATTTTTGGAAAATCATAAAAAATTAAACTCTAATTAAGTATAACGATAAAGGAGGAAAAGATGAAAAATTGGCATTCAAATAAAACTCAATGTACGGTAAACGGATGTTTTCATCATAGCACTAATGTAGATATTTTTTATCAAGGAGGATTATGTAATTCCTGTTTACAAGATTTGAATAAAGAATATACTCAAGGCTTAACTTGTGAGTATTGCGGCGTAGTATATAAAATAAGAACAAAAATACGACCAACTGAGCCAAAATATGTCGATTTTGGATTATGCGGTTGGTGCAACGAAAGAAAAAAAGAAGAAGACAAGATAATTGATAATTGTAGCATAAAAATAGAAAACACTAAACTTTTGGATTTTAATAAAATTACCGAAGAAATTAGTAACGAAAAAATCAACAAGAAGTAAATTATAACTATAAAATGCGGAGGAAAATTGAAGGTATTAAAAGGTTGCTTAATTAAATGGGTAATATTTTTAGGAATGGGATTAGGAATCTGTTCATTATTAAGTGCAACAAATATTGAGTTGGGGGATTTTTTTATGCCGTTTTTTACATTTATGATAGGTTTAACGGCTGTTGTAGGATTTATTATTTTTTTAATATCTATGCTAATATTTGGCATTACAGATTTTTTTGGAAGCGGAACAGCTAAAGAATGGTGGGATGCAGCAAAAGAAGGAAAAACAATTTATCAAAAACAAAATGAAAAAAGGAGAAGGTAATGATACTTATAATATTAGTTGTAATAGTAATTTATATAACAAGTTTACCGTTAGATAAAGATAAATAATATTGTTGAACAGAAGACGCTGAACTATGTGAGTAAGTTAAAAATGAAATTAAACTTTTGGAAAAAATTAAAAATAATTACTCTTATATTAAAAACAAAAAAACAAAGGAGAATAAATTGAATAATAACATAAAAACAAAATTTTTTACTGACTTAAAAGAAAATAATATTAATTTAGATGCAGCTCAAGCAAATAGAATTATTACAAAACTTGAGGAATTAAAAAATTATACGCCCAAAATTGGTATTTTGGGAAAAACCGGTGTAGGTAAATCGAGTTTAGTAAACGCACTTATTGGTGAAGATGTGTGTGAAATTAATGACGTGCAGGCATGCACAAGAAATCCGCAAGAAGTTTTAATGAATATATCGAGAGATAAAAAGATATTGTTACTTGACGTTCCGGGTGTTGGAGAAAATAATTTACGGGATAAAGAGTATTCGGATTTATATCAACAACTATTACCGGAATTAGATTTAATATTATGGTTAATAAAAGCAGATGATAGAGCATTTACGGCAGACGAATTATTTTATAAAAATATAGTTAAACCTCATTTAGTACAAGGCAAACCTCTTTTATTTGTAATAAACCAATCAGATAAAATAGAACCGATTAGAGAATGGGATATTGAAAGCAATAAACCAGGATTCAAACAATCAATTAATTTAGATAATAAAATGAAAGAGGTTGCAAGATTTTTTGATACACCGTTTTCTCGAATAATACCGATATCAACAACAGAAAAATATAATTTGAATAAGTTGGTGGACGAAATGGTATTTGCATTACCCGAAGATAGACAATATACATTTGTAAAAAAAATAAATAATGAATTGGTTAGCAACGATACATTAATTAAAGCAAAATCAAATACTGTGAAAAATGTTGTGATGGGTGTAATATCAGGCGCAGTTATTGGTTACAAAAGCAGCGGTGTTTGGGGAGCAATTGTGGGCGCTGTATCAGGTTTTGTAATGGGTATAATTGATAGTATATTTTCTTAATAAAAACAAATAGGAGATTTTAAAATGAAAACCGAAATGAACAATTTATTTGAAGCATTAGAAAAAGAAGGAATTATAGTTGACGAAAAAGAAAAAACTAATATATTAAATAGGTTAAATACTATTAAAAATTATAAACCTAAAATAGGGTTTTTTGGCAAAACAGGCGTTGGCAAATCGAGCTTGACTAATGCATTATTTGGAAAAGACATTTGTAAGGTTAATGATGTTGAATCCTGCACAAGAAATCCGCAAGAAGTCTTATTAAGTTTATCAGGGAATAAAAATATTACCTTGTTAGACGTTCCGGGTGTGGGAGAAAATTCAAAACGTGACGAAGAATATGCAGAATTATACAATAATTTATTACCGGAATTGGATTTAGTTTTATGGCTATTAAAAGCAGATGATAGGGCATTTACGGCAGATGAAACATTTTATAAAAACATTGTAAAGCCCCACATTAAGCAAGGTAAACCGCTATTTTTTGTATTAAACCAAATTGATAAAATTGAACCCTTTAGAGAATGGGATGAAAAAAATAATAAACCGGGTAAAACTCAATCCGAAAATATTCAAAAGAAAATTGAAGCAGTAAGTAAATATTTTAATGTACCCATGTCTAAAATAATTGCTGTTTCGGCAAACGAGAAGTATAATTTAGTAAATTTAGTAAAAGAAATAGTACATGCTTTACCTAAAGAAAAATTGGTTTCGGTAGTAAGAAATATTAGACCCGAATATATAGATAACGAAACAAGACATTATGTTAAAGAATCAACAGTAAGTAAGGTATTAGGATCTGCAGCGGTTGGAGCAAGTATTGGTATGTTAGTTGGGGGACCGGTAGGCGCAGCAATAGGAGGTGCAATTGGAGCAGGTGTTTCGTGGGTTAAAGATAATTTTTGTTTTATTACAACCGCAACCGTTGTTGCCTTAGGTAAAGATCCCAATTGTTATGAATTGAATGTACTTAGAAATTTTAGAGATAATTGGTTAAGTAAACAGAAACAAGGTAAAAGAGTAATTAAGAGGTATTATACAATTGCTCCCAATATAGTATCAAAGCTAAATTCATTATCTAACAGTAACGAAATATATAATGACATTTATAATAAATATATAGCACGTTGCATTAAATTTGTTGAAAACGGTAAAAACTATAAAACATATAAATTATATTCTAAAATGGTTAAAAAACTAATTAATTATTAAAGGAGATTGTGTGGAAATTTCAATAAAACATAGTGCCCATATTTACGAACTAATTGAGAAGTGGAATGAAATTAATAATATTCGATATTATAAAGATATTAAAAAAGAGCACCGTAAATGGAATAAAAATGGTACTACTACTTATGATATGCAATGTGTAATATTGGGAAAAACAGGATATGGAAAGTCCACGTTACTAAATAAAATAATTGGTAAGGATGTTTTTGAAACTTCTGCGATAGATTCCACAACTTTAAAAATGCAATGTGCCGATTGGCTAATTGATTCAAATAATAATTATTATTTTTCAATTGCGGATTTTCCGGGTATCGGGCAAAACAGTAAAATAGATGAAAAGTATTTAGAATGGTATAAACAGATGTTGGAAAAATCTGACTGCATCTTATATTTATTACGAGCTGATACACGCGAGTATTCAATTGATATTAACACCATAAACAACTTAGAAATGGATAAAAGTAAACTTATTTTAGGTCTTAATTTTTGTGATAAAATAGAACCTATTACCAGAAGCATTACTTCCGGATTAACCGAAAAACAATTAGTAAATTTAGAGGGAAAAATTAACGCTATCTCAAAATCATTTAAAATTGCGAAATCTAATATCCTTCCATTTAGTGCCGATACAATGTGGCAGATTGATAAATTGATTAAAAAAATAGTCGGAACGATAACCTGTAATAATTAAAGTCGCCTTCTAAAATTTTGTGTTAACAAAATACGTCTTCATTAATCCCAGATATTTTGATAATTATAAATAAATATTGAAAATAAAATTAGTGTATCACTATATGATACTGTGGCAAGTTTAATTTTGTTTTAATAAAATTAAATTATGGAAAGGTATATGAAAAAGTTTACAGATTTATTAAATGACTTGGGAATTTACGGATACAACAATATTAGTAAACCGATATTAGCCGGATTAGTTGCCGAAGAACCGATTTTATTGGTAGGCGACCATGGTACTGGTAAAACTATGCTTGCCGAAAAACTTGCAGAAGCATTAAATATTAAAACAACGGGATATGATAAAGAATTTAACGCTTACGATGCTGCTAAAAGTATGTTTGAAGATTTAATCGGTTTCCCAGATCCACAAAAGCTACAAAAGGGGGAGATGGATTATATTAATTCTCCATTAACAATTTGGAATAAAAGATTTATTTTGGTTGACGAAATATCGCGTGCAAACCCAAATATGCAAAATAAATGGCTTGAGATAATTCGTTCAAGAAGGGTAATGGGGAAAGAAATACCCAATCTTAAATATATTATTGCTGCTATGAATCCTTTAACATATTTAGGAGCAAATCCGCTTGATGCTGCTTTAGCAGATAGATTTTTACTTATTATAAATGTGCCCAGTGAATTTAATAGAAACGATTTGGATGCAATAATTAACTTAGACAAAAAAAATATCAAGAATAAAAATAATAATTTAAAAACAATGTTATTTGATATTAAAAAGATATATGAAAATTTAAATTTGGATTTAGTTAAAGAAATTGATAAACATGTATTAGATTTTACCGAAAATATAAATAAAATGGGATTACAATTTTCACCCAGAAGAGCGGGAATGTTAAAAAGAAGTATTTGTATTTTTACCGCAATTGATATTTATGAGGGGAATTATACTCCCAAAAAAGTAAACGAAAATTTTATAAATGCAGCTTACAATAGTTGGAACTATCTTGTTACGGATAACGACCCTAAGCTTCAAATATTAAAAGAAGGATTAGTTGCAACATCTAATAATGCAAATGTAAAAGGGGATGATACAATATTTGAAAATTATAAAAACAAAAATAAAACGGATGACGATTTTATTTTTAACAACATATTCGGCGGTAAACAAAATAAAGCCCATAATTATTCAAACAATTCAAATTTGGGTAATAATATAAATAATTCCGATGATGATGATGACCAAAGTGATGCTTCGGTATTTAAGGATATTTTTGCAGACGGTTTTAATTTATTTACCGAAGGATTTTGGGAAATGGTTGTAAAGGGGAATGATAAATGGAAACCAAGATATGATAGGGATAAATAGGAGTTAATATGTCAAACGATAACGAATATTTACAAAAACTTATTGAATTAGTATATACTAAAAATCAAAAGTTAATTCCGTTTTTAGATATTTTAAGAAATGATATAAGAAGTTTAACTTTTACGGCTGATACCGATATTGAATCTGCAAATATTATTATGCAAAACGGAAAATTTGATATTATAGTAAATACAAATTTTATTGCTGCTTATGAACTGGATGACGAAGACGTTTTGTGGTTAATTTGTCACGAAATTGCTCACTATGCCTTAGATCATTTATCTATGTCGTCTTTATCTGTATTTAACGACCATGTAAGAAATATAGGATTAGATTGTCAGATAAATTCTTTGTTATACAATCTTAATGACAGAAATACCATCCAATTATTTGAAAAAGCAAACAAAATTAATTATACTCAGTTTTTGGAAAACGAAGATAGAGAAGGGTATTATTTTTTAACCGTTCCGCCGTTTTTAAGTGAAAAAAAGGTTATTAATGATCTTAAACAAATAGATTTTGATGAGAAAAAGAAAAAATTGATAGCAGAATTTTGGTTTAAAAATTTTAGTAAGGAAGGGCTGGGCATTAAAGAAATATTTGAATATTTGGTGCAAATATTTAATAATCCGTATAATAATGAAGATGAAAAGAACGGAGAAAATAATAAAGAAAGAGAAAATGATAATAAGGATAGTAAATACGGTGAAGAAGATATTCCCGAAGAAATAACGGAGTTAATGGATAAGTTATTAAAAACGGGAAAATCGGTAAAATCACAATCCGAACAGCTAAAAAACATTATTTTAGATACCGAGAAACAATATTCAATTAAAGACAACATAACAATATTAAGAAATGCAATAAATAGTGCTGTTTTTACCAAAAATAATAACATTAGTGCAATAAACGAAACAATTATGCAAACTATAATGCCAAATTTAGGCAGAAAAGAGGCGGTTTTATTGGCAAAAGGTTTAATGCCGATGTTTTATAATACAGTAGGTGATTATTCCCTTAGTAAAGATATTGCAATTTATATAGATTTTTCGGCATCAACCAAACCGTATCATTCAAAGATATTGAACCTAATTAACGCACTCAGAGATATATACAGCGGTAAATATTATTCGTTTTCGGATTATGTAACCGAAGTATCGCTTGATGATTTAGTTAAAGGGAAATTTGAAACGGGAGGCACCGATATTGAAAAAGTGTTTGAAAATATTGAAGCAAACGGTATTAAAAAGGCTTTGATAATTTCGGACGGGGAATTTGGCATTGTTAATAAAACATGCAAAGCCGAACTGTTTATTGTTCTTTTAGACAGTAAAAACTCATTAGATGATATAAAAAATATAAAAAATGTTAAAAATTTTTGGTTTTTAACTTGACTTATTTAATTACTTTAAATAATTTGTATAAAGTAATTGTGTTATTTAACATTTTGAAGGAAAAAAGTAAAGGAGGTAATCCGATGGCGATACCAAAGTTTCCCGTATTATTTTTAACGGAGCCTAAATAATGGCTTCTCAGTTAGCTCGTATATTTTTTATTGACCACCGAATACGTACTCGTAAAAAAGTAACGGTGCAAGAAATTATTGACGAGCACGAAGTTTCGGAAATTACTGCAAAGCGTGATATTGAAGCTATGCGAGATAGACTTAATGCCCCTATTGTTTATGACCGAAAATTAAAGGGTTATACTTACGAACAAGAATTTAAACTATTAAATTTTGCCGGCGAACAACTTTTTTTGTTTTATATTTTGGCAAAGGGACTTACCAAAAATCCTAATTATTTACCTTTAACAGCAGAATATAGCCGAAATATAATTATATCCAAAATTGACGAAATATTGCCTTCTCAATATTTGGGAGTTAGTGACAGTTTTTTGTATTTAAACAGTGATTACGAAAAAATTGATTTCAATTTATTAAACAAAATTATTATTGGTTTTAGCGAGCGTAAAAAACTTTTAATTTATTATTTTACAAAAAACCGAGATTTAAGCAAAAGGTATATTGAACCGTTAAAAGTTATTTGCTACGGTACAAAATGGTATTTAGCCGCATATTGTTATGTTAGGGAAGAAATTAGGTTGTTTTCAATTTCAAGAATTGACAGAATGGAAGTAACGGATAAACCGTTCGAACAAAAAATAGAACATAAAGAAGTAGATAATATTTTAAATCAAAGTTTTGGAATTGCAAAATCAAAAGAAATAAAATTAGCCAGAATTAAGTTTTACGAGCCGAGCAGCTACTATGTAAAAAACTTAGTTTGGCATAACAACCAAAAAACAAAAGAATATACTGACCAAAGCGGTAAAGTTACCGAATTTGTAATCCCATATAGTATGCCGGAAGAACTGGTCGGAAAAGTATTAAAATATGATGCGGGTGCCGAAATATTAGAACCTCAAGAATTAAGAGAATATTGGATTAATATAATAAAAGCAACAAACAAAAAGTACGTAACTACGGAAAACTAATGAAAATGACGATTTTTATAGAATTAAATTTAGTGTATCATTATATGATATTGTAGGTGTATTAAATTTGGAAGAAAAAATTTGAGGATTATATGTTACCTGATATTACAAAAAAAACTAATTAGCGGTGGTTTAATAGGCGGTGGTTTAAGTTTACTTTCTACACCTACTTTACCGGATTTAATTTATCCGAAATATTATAAAAAAGATCACCCGTTAAGTAATTTAAAACCGGGTGCAATATTAATGTGTAGTTTGGCTTTTAGTGCTGCAGAACATACCGGCATTTATTTAGGTGATGGAAATGTTGCCGAACTTAAAGGAAGCGGAGAAGTACGAAGTATAAACATATACGAATTTATTAATTCCACAGAAGTAAGAACGGGCGTTTCGGCATTTGCGGCATGCGACATTAACGGTAATATCTTTATTAGCAAAGAAGCCTCAAAAAATGCAAAAAGCACATTAGGTGATTACCGTGAGTATAATTTGGTTACAAACAATTGCCATAAATATACGGCGGGCTGTTTAACGGGAAATTTTGAAAACGTTTTTGTGACATTCACATTATTAGAAAGTTTAATTAAGGTGATGTTTCAATCATTTTTTATAAGATGGAGAAGGATAGAGGAGTGAGGAATCCAATACACTTATAATTAGAAATATTATGCCGAGAAATAATTAAATGTTAACAACTTATTCAGAGTATTTTTTTTCGAAGAAATTTGAATTTCAATTAATTTCTGTTTTCTACTTACACAAAGTTTTAGGCAGTTTGGGGAATTCGATTTCGGCAAAATCTTTAATTTTGATTATAGATTTCAGCCGTTCTGATGTACTTTGAAAAACTTATAAGGTTAATAACATTCTGTTTATTAAAAAATAAGTTCACATTTTTATAGCATTTAAATAAAGTAATCTTAAAATGGCGGATAAAGAATATCCATACTTAAAAACCTTCTTAAAAAGAGTATTTTTAATATAGTTTTGTTAGTGTTACTAAAATTACTAATTTAACAAAATTGTTTTTATATCTTAGATGTAAAAATTATTTTAGAATAGTCTTATTTTTATTAAAATAAGTTTAATAAAAATTTGAATATTTTTTTATCGGAGAATATTTTTCCTCTTTAAACAATTTTTGAATAATTTACATTCCAACCATAGATTATTGGTGGGTCTAACAATACTTGTTGAAATATATCCATTGTCTTCTTTTATCCAGAATGAATCAGTACTATCGTCTGAAATCACAAAAAAATCAATCTTTTTTTGTAATAACTTAAAAGGTAATCTTTCGAGTTGAGGAGGCATCATTTTCTTCCCAAGATCATTTATGTTGTAAGGAATAACAGCATTAAATTTTCTATAATAACCACTTCCTTTTTCCAGATTGTATAAACGCGCATCAATATCTTTACTCTCAAAATCAAAAGTTTTGGCATCAAAAGCAATAATCTTTCCTTTATTTGTTACGCATAAAATGTCATATTCTGCAACATTTAAATTATCTTTCATGATTTCTAAATTTGCATAAGCTTCAATTATATTATGTTCACCTAATTCGAGGTTCTGAATCATTCTATTTATGCAAATCTTTTCGAAATAAGATGAAGATTTATTAAACCCGGTAAGTTTTTCTAAACTTGCTTTGTCTACAGTAATTTTACCAGATGGGAAGTGAGGAAGTAAATCTCTTGTATTTATATTAATATCTCTTGGTCCGATTTTACTTAAAATCGCTTTTGTTAAAACATCAAAAGCTGATTTTGATAAAGTGTTATATACTAAATTTTGGAATTCACTACTTGTTATGAAATTTTTAAACATGTGCTCTTGAGGTTTAATCTTTTTTTTGAAGTCCTGATCTATTTTATAATTCAACATATTTTTATTTTCTTTCCAGTAATCGGTAACTTCTTTTTTTGTAAAGGTTTCATTAATAAATTCGCCAGTCATTACCGGCAAGGTAAAAATCAGCTCTCTAAATTCCTTAATATGCATTAAATCAATTAAATTTTCCGTATTTAACAAATTCTCACTTCTATATAATTTTACATAACCAGTTTTTATTTCAAATCCAAAAGTTTTAAATATTTCAATAGCGGTTAATTTTAAATCAATACTTTTGGATTCAAATTGTAATTTATTACCTACTTTTGTCCAAGACTGCAAATATCCATCTTGGTCTTGATCTGCATAACAAGCAATGTCTCTTTCTCGTTTATTAAATAAATTCCACATTGCAATAATTTGTGGCTTTTGACCTCCACCTAAATTAAATATTATAGGTTCGTTAGGTAATTCTTTTTCAATTAATTCTTCAATTTTGGAAATGTCGGAATTATCTTCCTTAGATAAAAAAACCGGTCCGTGAATTTTTACTCGTCTATTTAATAATACTTGAATTATTCCCTTTGACCATTCGTTTGTTTTTGCTGTTTCTGATTCTAAAAGCAAAATGTCAGTTATATTAAATTGAATTGCTGGGATTAAATTTGTGATATTTTGACCGGTTGAGATACAGACCATTAACATTAGAATTCTCTTTTAATTAAACCAGAAGTTACAAAAGAATTAAAGAAACAAAAAATTAATTAATTAAAAATATTATATAAATTTTAAAAAAACAACAAACATCTTAATACTTTTAAAGTACTAACATCGAGTTCTATTAAAAATACAAAATATATTAAAAACATGGGAAGTCTCATTCCATATCAGATAATTAAACAAATATTTTAAAATATTCTTGGAATATTAGTGAAATATCACTTCTAATTCAATAACAGTATATAAATGGTGAAGATAGGATAAACAATTGTATGAAAAACATTAATAATATATTTAAGTATGGTCCAAATCTTATTTACCCCTAAGTAGTAAATATTTTAACTTAAAAAATAAAAATATTTTAGAAATTGGAAATACTGAATAATTGAAACTCTTATATAAATGTATAACAACAAATGAGGAAATTAAAATGAAAAAAACAACTAAATCAATAATAATTAAGACAGGTAACAGAGGGACAAATGGAATTTGTTGGTAATTTCTTGCGGAAAATATATCCTGTTAGTTCTCTTATCAAAATATACAAATACCTTTAGGAGTAAGAATATGAAAAAGTCAAATAAAACGATTGTAAGTGTTTCAAAAAACCTAATTCGACTTTGTAACGGAAATAGTATGTGTAGTTGTAACGGATTTTGTTAAAAACAAAATTAAATTAAAGGAATTATTATGAACAATTATCAATTATCACAAACAGTTACTTATTATAAAGAAGATTTGATTTGGTATGCTTATAACTGGTTTAATGGTGTTGCTTGTTCATTCGACGATAAAGACCATTTTATGTATACGGCATTTGAAAATAATCTTAAACAAATTGAGTTCAATGATTTAAGCAATGAGGATTTTCAATATTTGATAGACAACAAATTTCTTGTTTTATCGAATAATGAGATTATGGAAGCAATAAATGAAGATTATTTGGAAGAAATCAGTATGGAACATCTAAAACTAATATTGTTACCGGTAGGACAAAGTTGTAATTTTTCGTGTGTATATTGTTACGAAGATCATTCAAACTCAGTGAAAATGGGTAAAACGCAAAAGGATATACTTATTAATTTCGTAAAAAATCAGAATTTAAAAACCGTAACAATAGAATACTTTGGCGGAGAGCCTTTATTAAATAAGCAATTTATTTTTGAATTAAATAGCGAATTAATAAAGTTATCATTAGAAAACTCATTCAAATTATATTCAAGTATTACAACAAATGCATATACGCTTGATTTAGATACTTTTAGCAAATTATTAAAAAACAATGTATTTTCCTATCAAATAACAATAGATGGATTGCCGGAAGACCATAATAATTTTCGTCCACTAAAAAATAGTGATACAACATTTAATAAGATATTTAATAATCTAATCAAAATATCTTCATTACCTAATGAGATGATTTTTGAAATTGTTATTAGAGTAAATTATAACGAATATTCTGCTACAGATGATAAGCGGGAGAAATTTTTAGAACTTCTTTCTAATACTTTTGGCAACGATAAAAGATTTAGTTTTAGATTTAGACCAATCGGAGATTATTCTAAAATGAATAACCGCAAAAATGGTAAAATATACAATTGCAGCAAGGTTAAAAGTGCAGAGATTAAAAATAAATACAACATAGAAGCGACAGATAAAAAATTACGCTTATCGGATTTGATGATGTATGTTGGAAAAGGATCTTATTCTTGTTATGCAGGTAAACCAAATAGCCTAATAATTATGCCGGATTTGAAAGTAATGAAATGTTCAGTTGCCTTTGAAAATCCTCTAAATTGTGTTGGTAAAATAGATGATAATGGAATTTTTACAAAAAATACAAACTGGCATTTGTGGGTGAAAGATGCTTGTAGGACAGAAGAAAAATGCACAAACTGTCATTTTATTAGTCAATGTAATGGTTCAGCATGCCCATTAAAAAATATAAAAAGTTCTAAAATAATTTGTCCTGATATAAAAGACGAATATAAAAATTTATCAAATTTAATACTAAGTCAATTAGAAATTCTTGAATAATTATTTGGAAAAACAAAAGAATATTAACTTTAATAGATATAAATAACAGGAGTTTGTGAAATGGAAAAGATTATTAAACAGGGTAACATAGCCAAATTAAAATTAGAAATTGAAGCAAATGCCATAATTACAATTTCACCTACTACGGAAAGAGAGGTTAAAGTAGTGTGTGAATTTACGGGCGCGGAAATTGAGGTGTCTGAGAAAAAAGACGATACTATACTAATCTGTAAAATTAAGGATCCTAATCAAAACAAAAAAAATCTAACTTTATTTAGTGAAAGATTTGGCGAGCAAAATGTTTTTTCTTTTTTTTCTTCACTTAATAATGTTGTAAAAAAAATGCAAGAATTAAAGGTTAGTTCGGAATTAATTAAGGTAGCTGTATATTTACCTATAAATTTAAATGAAAATAAAATACTAATAAATAATGGAAAAATACAAGCTGAAAACATCAAATTAAATAAATTTAAAGTGGAAGGTAATAATACTGACATAAAAATCTCTAAAAATTCTATTATTGAAGAAATTAAATTGAACTTGAATAATTGCAAAATTAAATTGCCACTTAACGAATTCACAAAACTAATAAAAATTGAAACCAATAACTCGAAAATTAAATTATACCGCACTGATAAATTTTTGGGGAAGATAAAACATAAAGGCAATAATTGTACCGTAAAAGGAATTTTTGATGGTGATGAAAATATGGCTGTGGTGAAAATATATTCAAATAATTCAGACATTAAGGTTATTGGTTTTAACAAAATTCCTTTAGATGAATTAACAAATAATACAAATATTTAAAACAAATCAAAAATAATATAATCAGGAGAAATTAATCATGAAAAAATCATACAAAGTTTTGGCAAAATGCTCAAAAAATATTATTGGACGTTTGAGTACTAATGGTATTTGCTTCTAAATTTAATTAAAATGTTACTTTATTACTTAAGAAAATTTTTAATGGAGTGTGGGCGGCTTTGTGTAAATGATAGAAACCAGCTACTGTAAAAGCAATTTCGTTAACTTAAAAAAAAGAAAAATAACACATGTCAAAAACTGTAGTAAACAAGTATATTCAAAGATATAGTTTAAGATATGACATGGGAGTGTCAGTAATCTTGTGTAAATAGTAGAAACAATCCCCCCACCGGTGGGGGGATTGTTTTGCAAAAAAAAAGTTGGGGAATTTTCCCTAAAATTGTTTTATTTTTCACAATTAATTTTTTGGAGTTTACATGGATTTTACTGAAAAAGAATTGAATGAGTTTATTCAGAAAATGAAGACCGCCAAAAGTTCCGAAGACTTATTTGGCACTGAAGGGTTAATTAAAAACCTTACTAAAACTGTTCTTGAAAAGTTATTAAAAGAGGAAATGGACGAACACTTGGGGTATAAAAAGAAAGACCCTTCAGGCAATAAGAGTGGTAATAGCAGAAACGGTTCTTCTTCTAAAACCGTAATTAGTAATCATGGTGACATTCAATTGGATATTCCACGTGATCGTAATGCAGAATTTGAACCAATTGCTGTTCCTAAACATAAACGAAGACTTGGCAAAATTGAGGATGCTATTATTTCCTTATATGCTAAAGGAATGACTACAAGAGATATTCGTGACTATTTGGAAGAGATTTACGGTATTGATATGAGTCCGCAATTTATATCCAATGTTACCGATAATATTATGGATTTGGTAAAAGAATGGCAGTATAGACCTTTAGACTTAGTCTATCCTATTGTGTTTTTAGATGCTATTCATTACAATGTAAGGCAAGACGGAAAAGTCCTTTCTAAAGCTGCTTATACGTGTTTAGGCATTAATTTAAGCGGTAATAAAGATTTACTTGGTATTTGGATTGGTAATGCCGAAAGCTCCAAGTTTTGGCTTAATATCCTAAATGAATTAAAACAAAGGGGTGTTAAAGATATATTAATCGCTTGTGTTGACGGTCTTACAGGTTTCTCTGATGCTATTTCTGCCGTTTTCCCCGAAACACTTATTCAAAAATGTATTATTCACCAAATTCGTAATTCGCTTAAATACGTTGCACAAAAACATCATAAAGATTTTACTCAAGACTTGAAAAATGTTTATAATGCTCCGACTCAAGATGCCGCTCGTATTGAACTTGATATTCTTGATCAAAAATGGGGAAAGTCTTATTCTGCTGCTATTGATAAATGGAAAAAGAATTGGAACGAACTTACTGCTTTTTATTCGTTCCCACCCGAATTGAAGTCTGTTATTTACACTACTAATGCTGTTGAAGCTTTACATAGACAGTTTCGTAAAGTAACGAAAACTAAATCCGTTTTCCCTAATGATGAAGCTCTTACTAAATCTTTGTTTTTGGCTTTTAGGGACGTTTCTAAAAAATGGACTGTACAAGGTAGAAATTGGGGTTTGATTGTTAATCAATTATCTATTATTTTTGATAAAAGAATTCCTGATTTCTTATGATTTCTGTTTCGCATTTACACAAACTTCTGGACAGTCTCGTTCTTTCGGCACTGACGGTAATTCCGATATTTGTGAAATTATAATACACCGTATCGGTAATTTCCACCGAATATTTATAATATGTCCTTATTTTACAATAACTTGCAATTTTCAACTGGAAGGCATAAATATTTTTAAACTAAAATAATAGCCTAACCTGTGGGGTTTATTCCTCACAGGTTTTTTTATTTTAAAATCTAAATTGTTAAATTCGTTACAGATTTCGTTACAGACGAGGAATTATTTAAAACAAAAAAGCCTTGTAAGTTATTAATTTACAAGGCTTTATGAGAGTGGGAGCTAATG
>CALGLM010000105.1 GCA_937930275.1 uncultured Ignavibacteria bacterium | reverse complement strand
GCAAAATTCGTTTCAATTTTTTTAAGTCCTTTTATAATATTGCTTAATATCATTAACATTCTATTAAAAAGTGATTGACTAAATTCATCACAAATTTGAAGTATATCATAATTAAATTTATTTGTTTTTGTATTGTAATTTTTTGAAAAAATACTTAAAATATCATCATATGTGCTAATTAAAGATAATTTGAATTTATGATTTTCAAAGTCCTTATAAATAGCAGTATAAACAACCGCTTCATTTGAAACTGATTTTGCACCGGATCCGAAACTAATATTGCATTTAATTTTTGTTCTAAATTCTTGTCTTAATATATCTTTTATTAATAAATCATAGTTCCTTTTTATAAGTTGTATTTCCTGTATTGTTTCGTTATTAACTTCGGATGTATTATCGCCCTTATTTAAAAATTCTTGAAGTAATAAATTTCTATTTTTGCTAACTTTTTCAAATATAGTATTTAATAGTTGCGTTAATTTTTCATAATCATAAGGTTTAATAAGAATTTCAGTTATTCCGAATTTTATTGCTTCAATCAATATTTCTTTAACTGGATTTGCTGTTATGATAATAATGGCAGTTTTTTTTGTTTGAAAATTACTTCTAATTGTTTTTATTATTTCTAACGATTTGTTATGTGAGTTGGAAATATCCATAAACAAAACATCGGTTTTATAAGTAATCAGTTTATTAATGTGAAATTGCTTATAATCGTATGTTTTAGTATTAAAATTAAAGTTGTGGTTAATTATTTGAGATAATTTTACGCCAAGCCTTAATGTATCATCAATTACCGCAACATTTAACATTTCTAACCTTGTTTTTCCATTAATGAAACAATATATTCAAATTTTTCATTATATAAATTTTTAATTAAGGTTATATCCTTATCTTCAAGTTGTACAAGGTTAGTGCAATTATCTACAGCTTGTATTTCTGTTTTAATTCCAGGAATTATTGTATTAATACCGCTAATTGCAGCAATAAAACTTAAACTTAAGCCTGTTTTGTTAGTATTATATTTTTCGGTTAAAAACCAAATATTTTCCAATTCGTTTAGTGTTGTTTCAATAATATGTTCGTTTAATCGGAACGACCTATGGTCATTTTTTTCAAATTTTGAAAATTTATTAAACTTTCCGGTTAATAATCCAAATTGAAGAGGCATTCTTGCAATAATGCCAAACCCATTTAGTTTTGCTCTTTCAACAATTGTTATAGCACGTTGATTCAAAATATTAAAAACAAGTTGAAAGGAGTTACCCAGGTTATTATTAAATAAATATTCAGCTTCGGGAAAAGGATTAAAAGTATTTAGTGATAATCCCCAATATCTAATTTTACCTTGTTTCTGTAAATCTTCCATTGCTTTAATGCATTCACCCTTTTCCAGATGTTCTAACTTTGCAGAATGAAGTTGGTATAAATCGATATAATCTCGATTAAGTCTTTGCAAACTCTTTTCACAAGCATTTATTATATGTTTATAAGAATAATCGAGAAAAATTGAATCGTTTTCATCCAATCGATGTCCGACTTTAGTAGCAATAATTACTTCTTTGCTATTTCCGAATACCTTACCAATAAGCTCTTCACTATGACCCAAACCGTAAAAATCGGCAGTATCATAAAAAGTTACGCCCAAATCAAATGATTTTTTTAGTGCGGAAATTGAAATATTATCATCAACATTTCCCCATCCTATGGGAACAGAACCAGCCATAGCAGGTCCTCCGATACCCCAAGCTCCAAATCCTATTTTACTAACAATTAAATCGGTATTTCCAAACTTTTCATAATTCATATTATAAATCCCAAATATTATATTTTACTCCTATAGAATAATAAATAATTTTGGAATG
>CALGLM010000104.1 GCA_937930275.1 uncultured Ignavibacteria bacterium | reverse complement strand
ACAAATTTTACTATTACTTGTCTATTTCCCCAATCGTTTCCGTAAAGCCCTTGCTCAACAAAATCGGAATATAAGTTATCCATTATTCCAAAGTTTATATCATAAATTTTCCCTTTATCGTCAAAATCTAAAACCATATACTCGGGAGTTTGTTTATTTATCGAACTATAATTATTTACGATTTTGATTTTTCTTAATTCCCATCCTTCATAAGTTTTATTTATATCTGCATTTATTTCGCCGGCTGCAATTTTAAATTTATTGTATTTAAGCATTTTGGTTATTTTATCTTGTACAAAAGGGTCATCGCTAAATTGTTTTTTAACTTCCTGTATATTCCCTTTTTCCAAAACCGCTATTATTTTTTCCGTTTGTTTTGCTACTTCATTTAGTACATTACAATTTTCTTTATTAATTAAATTAATTTTTCTTGAGCCGTTAAATTTAATAGGAGTAATTTTTTCTTCTATTTCATTCTTCGCATTGGTTGTTTTTACATCTTTCTTAATATTTGTAATTTCAATTTTTCTATCCTTTTCATCAGAAATTTTTAACAATATTTGTTTAGTATTTTTAAAAGAAGGCTTTTGAACAACATTCCACAATTCCCCCACTGTTGAAATTTCGTTTCGGCTTTCGTAATAACTATATTTTATACTAACATCAAGTCTATCAAAATTAATACTTGAGCCAATTAAATTAAATAATGCTTCACCGTCCATTACCTGTACACTTACTTGGTTTAAACCATCCCAAAAGCTGAAATCGAGCAGATTTGCCTTTTTATTAAACACCGTAACATCAAAAAGGAGTTCGCGTTCTTTATCATTTAGTTTTGTGTCTTTTTTTAAGTAAAACTTTGTATTTGCTATAATATCATTAATTTTTTTTGGAATTTCCGTTGTAAAATTTATATTTTCATAAACTATATTTTGCTCGGGTATTGAGTTCATCAATAACAAAGCAAAGTAATAATTTTTAATTGCACCGGCATAGTTATTATTTCTTTCATATTCTCCGGCACTTAAGTAAATATTATAAATTAATTTTTTACGTTCCGCAAATATTTTTTCTACTTCTTTTTTTGATATATACATAAATACATCAACAACTCCGCCGTTTGAATTTTTTATTGTTTCTACATTTTTCAAAGTAGCTGTTGAGTATGTTTTTAATATATCCTGTACCGTTTCCTGAAGGTTTTCGGTAGTTTCGTTTAAAGTTCTTTCAAACGATGAAGAAACCGTAACAGAAATTTGTTTAGTTAAGCGAGAAAGTGCAATATCTTCAGCTTCTTTTCCGTTTTCGCTGCTTGCTTCACCGTAATAATAATCTTTCGATTTTTTTATACTCTCTTTATCAATTGATTGAGCATAAAATGTTGTGTTAAAAATTATAACAAAAAGTAAAAGTAATTTCATAAACAAACCCTTAGTTAAAAGTTTAAATATAATAAAAATTTAGTTTAATAAATTTATGCTTTACCAATATTTCAAAAATATTTTCATTAGCTACTATAAGTTTAAGTTAGTTTAAAAGTATAAACTATAACTTCTATTGCAGATATAATTATAATGTCACCCCTACGGGGCTTTTAGTGCTTATATTTCCATTAGTTACAATCATTTCGCCTCTACGAGGCTCTTTTTTAGTGTTGAGTGTTAAAGGTTTAGTGTTAAATAATTTGTAACTGATTTTAGCTTCCGGCTATTAGCTACCAGTCACTATCAACTAATCATAAGTTACTTAAATCCTAAACCATAATAATTTAGCATTTTTTAGAGCCGTAGGCTCGACATTATTGTAACTAAACCCAAACGAAGTAGAATTGAGCCCCGTAGGCGGCGACATTTTATATTTAACTGCAATTTCACACTTACAGTGCTTTAAGTACTTGTGTTACGACTATTTCGCCTCTACGAGGCTCTTTTGGTTAATTTCTGCTTTTGCTTGTTACAATAATTTCGCCTTTACAAGGCTCTTTTTTAGTGTTAAGTTTTAAAGGTTTAGTGTTAAATAATTTGTAACTGATTTTAGCTTCCGGCTATTAGCT
>CALGLM010000103.1 GCA_937930275.1 uncultured Ignavibacteria bacterium | reverse complement strand
AATCTAAGCCTATTAGTTCAAAAACATACTCAAAACAGTATTTTTTAGACATAATATAATCACTCCAGTATTTTAATACCCCCTCATCTAAATCATATATATTACCGTCAATAATAAACTTGCTTACTTCAATTAATCCGTTTTCGGTATTTTGATAAAATGTAGTATAAATATCTTTTTCAAAATATTTGTTTTGTATTTCGGTATATTTCCCAAAATACTTACCCGTATTTGAAATTTTTATACAATCGTATTTATCTCTTATTCCTTCAATTCTAAAATTAATCAACAAATTTTCATTAATTAATCTAACTTGTTTATTTGGCGATAAAAAAGGGATAAAAACAGCTCTTTCTTCATCAACAAATCCCGTAATGCACCCCAAAGTAAAGGCAAGTCTTTTAACAGCCAATCCAAAGTTATCAACATCATTAGCAATAAAATTTGAATCGCTATAAGTGCCGAATAACAGTTCATTAACAAATATTTCGTCTATTCCTGTTGTTGTTACAATAGCAGGCGAAAAATTATTATTTACGGATAAAAACGAAAAATCCGTTACAATTTCTACGTTTATATTTGGGTTTACAGTCTTATAAATCTTATCAATTAATTCTGTAATTTTTATCGGAATATTTGAAGGGTTTATATTTATAGCTTCAAAATTCACATTACCGTTATTTACCGTATCGGTGTTATTTAAAATATATGATTTTGGTTTAAAATCGCATTCTAAAGTATTTTCACCTTTATCATAATTTAGCGATACAATATCCAATGAACCTTTAAATAAACAAACACCTTCTACATTTACTTCAACTATAATATTTTCGGCATTTACGTTAACATCTTCAAGTAGATTTATCAAAATACCTTCTTCATCAATAAAAGTGCAGCCATACTCCGCCAATGTAAACGAAGTTAACATATCCAAGTCCGTTTTATATCTAATTTCTTTTGAACTAATAACTGCAATCGGTAAATCTTGCGGACAGTTATAAGTAATTATCCAATCGGTTTTTACTCCGTAAACCGCAAATAATTTTATTACATAAGTTATGTTATTTATCGAGTGACCGGTAAAAACAAACTCATATCCCG
>CALGLM010000102.1 GCA_937930275.1 uncultured Ignavibacteria bacterium | reverse complement strand
AGCCTTTCCGCTAATTTTTGAAGGATTTGAAATTAAGGAACCCGAATCAAAAAAGAAAAAATAGGTAATTAAATGGCAGAAGAAATAAATATTTCATTAGAT
This sequence comes from uncultured Ignavibacteria bacterium, assembly GCA_937930275.1. Classification (GTDB taxonomy): domain Bacteria; phylum Bacteroidota; class Ignavibacteria; order Ignavibacteriales; family Melioribacteraceae; genus JAEXOD01. The sequence goes on along the minus strand of CALGLM010000102.1, from coordinate 7,157 downwards.
CTTTCGGATGAAGAAAAGTACAAACTTGTATTGGAAAATGCCGAATATTTAATTAATAAACACGAACCCGTAATAACGGGTCTTTCTAATATTTGTGCATTATTAAATCAAACTTTTGAAAAAATAAGCTGGGTAGGATTTTATTTTTTTCAAAACGAAGTTCTCTATTTAGGACCATTTCAAGGAAAAGTTGCGTGTACTCAAATACCAATCGATAAGGGTGTATGCGGCACCGCAGCTTCAAAATTAAATACTGTTATAGTTCCGGATGTGGATAAATTTGAAGGACATATTGCATGTGATAATAGTTCAAGATCTGAAATAGTTGTTCCGATAGTTTTTAACGGAAAGTTATTTGCGGTTTTAGATCTGGATAGTTATAAACTTGCTGCATATAACGAGGTTGACCAAAAATATCTTGAAATGTTGGCAGAGTTGATTAAAACAAATTTAGATTTAGATTCATTTATTTTAAGTTGATAAAGAGGAATTAATGGCTTTTGTTGTTACGGCGCGTAAATGGCGTCCTCAAACTTTTAGCGAAGTTGTAGGTCAAGAACATATTTCGACAACATTAAAAAATGCACTTGCAAACGGCAGAATCGCTCACGCCTATATGTTTACGGGTCCAAGAGGGATAGGTAAAACGACTACCGCAAGAATCTTGGCAAAAAGATTAAACTGTCTTAATCCAAAAGACGGCGAACCGTGCAACGAGTGTGAAATGTGCAAGGATTTTTTGGAAAACACCATTCTGGATGTTTTTGAAATTGACGGCGCTTCAAACCGAAGAATTGAAGAAATAAGAGCAATTCGTGAAGCAGTAAAATATACCCCGGCAAAAGGAAAATATAAAATTTATATTATAGATGAAGTTCATATGTTAACGGTGGAATCGTTTAATGCATTGTTAAAAACGTTGGAAGAACCCCCCGAACATGTCGTATTTATTTTTGCTACAACGGATATTCATAAAGTACCGTTAACAATTATTTCCAGATGTCAACGCTTTGATTTTAGAAGGGTTGAGTTAAAAGATACTAAAAACTTATTGCTTAAAATTGCAACTGCCGAAGGAATTGAAATTGATGATCAATCATTAACTTTAATAGCTAAACGTGCTGACGGTGCATTACGCGATGCTCAAAGTTTATTCGATCAAGTTGTATCGTTTTGCGGTAACAAAATCACAAAAGATTTAATTTCAAGCATGCTTAACCTCATTGATGATCAAATATATTTTGATGTTTCGGATGCTATTATTGAAAGAAATTTTTCCAAAGTTTTGGATGTTACTGAAGCAATTTATAATAACGGCTGGAATTTAACGGATTTTTTGAACGGTTTAACAGAGCATTTTAGAAACTTTATGGTTCTTAGAATAAGCCGTAAAACCGATTTAATTGAAAGTTCTGAAATAATGAAGCAAGCTTACTTAAAATATGTGGATTCATTTTCCGAATCGGATTTAATTAGAATTTTAACATTTATAAATAAAACTCAATACGATATTAAAAATTCGTCTCATCCGAAACTTAAACTTGAAGTTGCATTGTTTCAGTTAGTCGGCTTAGAAAAAAGTGCAACCATTAAAGAATTGATAAGCTCGATAAACGAGAAAGGTGTTATTAATAGTGTTGTATATAACACACAACCGGCTGCTAATCCTTCAATTATTGCCCCTGTAGTTACCGAGCCAGTTGTAGAAAAAAAAACGGTTAATAAACAGACAGAGTCATTTTCCGAAAAACAGGAATTTATTGCGGAAAGAGATGATGATTCACCGATAGTTAAAGCCATAATTAAAGAACTTGGCGGAAGAGAGATGAAGTAAATTATTAAAAAGGAATTAAATTAATAATATCACAAAAATACTACTAAAAATTTGCGTGAGCAAAAACCCACGCAGGAAAAAATAACCTATTTAACTAATAATATTTTTTTAATTGTAGCGTATCCTTTAATATCTTCATTCTTTGGTCTAAAATGAAACTTAACAAAATACAAACCCGAAGACATATTATTCCCGTCAATGGATATATTATATTTTCCTATGTCATTTAATTCGTTTTTAATTATTGAGACCTTTTCTCCCAGCATATTATAAAGTTCAATATATACATGAGATAAAAACGGTACGGAATAATTAAATTTTGTACTTGGATTAAACGGATTTGGATAGTTGTTTGAAACTGAAAAAGTGTTAGGTGTGTAATCTTTCGCAACATTTACTATCGATACGGTTTTTTTTAGTATTGTTCCTTTATCACCTACAGCCCAAAAGTGGTAAGTAATATTACCTTTTCCTGAATCTGAATCAGGATGTGAAGCTACATCTTCAAGCCAAGCAGTAGTCGGGCTATTTTGACTAATCCAATTCGTTCCGTCAAACTGAAAAATTGCACCGTTATCACCAACACCCACCCCATAATTGGGAACAGGGATTGTCAACCCCATAATTCCATCATTATTTCCGGTATTAATTATACTATTTCCGTTTGGGGCAACATTAAATAATGTACCTTCCGAACCGCAGACCCAAAAATTATTAGGTCCAACAAATGCAACATCGCCTAAATATGAATTTATACCGGGTACATCAATAGTGACAAAACTGTTCCCTCCGTCTATTGTTTGCCTAACAAGTCCGTTATCCCCTATAATAACAACCGCATCGGTATCGTGTGCAACAACATTATTTAACCATTCAGAAGTTCCGCTTGGAATAGGGACCCAACTTGTGCCTCCGTCAGTAGTCTTAAATAATGTTCCTTCCTCTCCTACAACATAACCTGTATTAACAGTGGGAAAAGAAATACCGCTAAGTGTTTTTGTAGTAACGGAATTAAATTCGGTAAAAACATTGTTTTGGTATTTCCCAATTTTTCCGTTTGGTCCGCATCCATATATGATGTTTGATTTTGGGGGTCCAGATACTTTTGTCCACACAAAAATATTCATTGTATCAATTTCCAGCCATGTTTCGCCGCCGTCATGGGTAATAAGAGTCTTATTCCAGCCCACTGCCATTCCGTTATTTTTATCACTAAAATGAACAGAAGTTAAACGGCATTGTTCATCTTCGTGTTTTACTACCCATTCCTGTGCGATTAATACTGTAGATAAAATAAAAAGTAAAATAAATTTTTTCATCTAATTTTCCTCCAAATAATAAACTATTAACTTAGTATATTAATTAAATGCTTAAAGCAATATTAGGAGAAACCGGAAAAACTATTAAAAAAGATAGTAAAAATAATTATTTATAGCAATTGCAAATAAATAAATGAAATTATAATATTTAGATTTTTTATCTATATTACATAGTAACAAAATTTATAAATAGGAAATAAAGAATGGGAATTTATGATAGTATGGTAAAAACAATGCTGCAGGGGTTTATCAATTCGCAAATACCTGAAGATATCGGAAGAATTGAGCTTACTAAATATGAAAAACAAAGTAGATATGTTGAGGGGACTTTGCTGTTAAAAGGAGAACAAAAAGAAATTTCTTTTAATTTTAATTACAATATTTATAATCTGGAGGGAAAATATTACATCAAAATTATTAACTTTTTTGCTGATAGAATATGGATAAATAATGCAGTAAGAATTTATCAAAAAAATGAAGGGAAAGAATTACCGAATAGTGCCGCAAATATAATTAGCATGTTGCTATAAAAATAAAAAGGGGAATTAAATATGGTAATTCCCCTTATGTAAAAACTATAAATAACCTACGAAACCGTATCCGAAAGAACTTATATATTGTACGTCTACATTTTTAGTAAAACCGCTTGTAAACATAGCACCTACAATACCGTAACCACCGCTTACGTTTGAATAAATATTCAAATCTGAACGGATTGAATATTCGTCAAGGTATCCGTTAGTAACCGAATAATAGCTTGTTAAAGGTGAATCAAATTCGACAATACTAAAATCCAACCCTATTATAGTATAATTTGCTTTGTCCGTATCTCCGTCCGAAAGTTTTGCCATAGCATAATCAAAAGCTTCAAAACTATAAGCAATTTCGTAACCATACATATATGTAGCATAATATGGTTCTTTAACTCCGTTTCGCGTTATTAGTTTTATGGGTACTTCAATTGAATTTTGGATAAATTCGCCGTTTACTCTTTTATTGTAAACTATAAGCATCTTGGGAAATAATAAATGTTGTGAGTTACTATTTGACCAAATTATTGTCCATGAATTAACCGGAATTACTTGATTTAAATTTGTAGTAAATCCATGATTATAAGGGTATGAGAATTCAAATCCCAAGTACTTTGGAGTTCGTGTTCTTCCTATTAAAGTTTTCCCGTTTTTTAGTTTTGCCGATAGAGACAGTGAATCGTACGAATAAATTTTAGCGGAAGTACTGTAAAAAAATTGTTTGGTTCTATTTTGGTAATTTGTTTTTATTGAGTCTTGATTTAAAACAATTTGTCGATTTCCAATAGTTAAAGTAACTGTTGCATCTTTTATTGTAGGATCAATTGTGTTGTTGCTCGGATCAAATCCGTCAACGTCATATACTTTGGTAAGTACTGCAATTTGAGTACTTGAATACGGAGTATCGTCTGCTTTTAAAATCCCATATAAAAATATAGTTTCTTTTGTTTCGGTTTTAGGGCTAAAGTTTTCTTCGCATCCCCAAAATACAAATGAAATTAAAAAAACTAAAAACAGTTTAATACTTAAATTTTTCATAGCTCTACCTTTGCGAAAATTGATGGTAATATCGGAATCATATTAACTTTTTTTCCGGTTTTGGTGTCAAAGTAATAAATGTTATTTCTATTGTAAACATTTATTACACTTGCGCCTATTTCTAAATTAAAATAAGTTAAGTCTAATTTTTTGTTTATGCTTAAATCAAGCCTATGATATACCGGTAACCTTTGTGAGTTTTTTTCACCCCAAAATATCATTGGTAAAAAACTTATATCAGTTCCCGAATTAAAAGGATCAATTTGTAATTGATCATAAAATCCGGCTATGGGTGTAAACGGCATACCTGTTTTAAATGCCCAATTTGCATTAGCAATCCAGCCGCTTCCTAAATCCATACTTAACAGAACCGATAAATTATGCCGAGTATCGTATCTGGGGAAATATTTAGTGTTATTTAAAATTTTGTAAGCCCAGCTTAAAGCATACGAAGTTTTAAAAAATAATCCCCCGTATTGAATTGATAAATTTGATTCCAAACCGTATGCTTCTCCGTCAACATTTATATAATCATTTTGGGCAGCATTGGTTTTTTTTGAATTAATTTCAGCCAAGTTTACTAAATCCTTATAGTAGCCTTCAATATCTAACTTAATATTATCATAAGGAGTAATTTCAAAACCTAAAATAAAATGAGTTGCTTCGGGAGCTGCCAAATAATCAGGAATAATAATCCAAGGTTCAAATACCGAAATTAATTCACTTTCATCCGTAATTGTAGTTAGCTCTTGCGAGTATCTACCAATAACTCCTTTAACCGAAAAGCCCGGAGTTAAAATCCATGTACCGCTTATTCTCGGTTCAAATAAAAACGGACGTTTTTTAGTAATGCCCATTAGTTTGCTCCTTAATCCTAAATCCAATCCAACATTTTCCCACCTATAGAACCTATAATTTAGGTAAAAACTTAAATCCCAACCGCTTGCATCAGAACTTAATTTTTGCCCGTTTAAGTTTTCCATGCTTAAATCGGTTGATATGATTTTGTTTTGGACACCAAACTCAAGTTCGTCTTTAGCTTCGTAAACATAAGTAAAATTCCAATCGCTGCTAATATCTGTTAGTTTGTTTTTTCGCGGTTTTGATTTACTTAAATTTGGGTTTAGCTCAGCATCAAATTTGCTAAAGTTGAACGTTATTACGGAAAATAAAGGGCTGCCCCATACTTTATGCCAATTAAAACCAATTATTGAATTGTTTAATTTGTAATCTTCTAATAGCGGATCGTCATTGTTAACTTTATCTCCGCTAAAAAAGCCGTGAATTACAAATTTACTATTGTTATCTAAAAGTGAGCTATTATAATTAGTTTTAAATGAAATATCATAAAAATCGAAAGGGACTTCTTTATCATTTAAATATTTTTTTAACATTTTGGGATAATAACTTTTCCTTCCGGTTACCAAAAAAGAACCGTTCGGAATTGGTCCTTCAACAGCAAGTTTACCGCTAATTAAACTTGATTGAGCGGTGGCATGATACGAATTCCTGTTACCATCTCTTGTAACAATATTAAGTATAGATGATAAACGGCTACCGTACTTTGGAGAAAAGCCGCCTTTAAAGAATTCCATAACGTTTATAATTTCTGGATCAATAACGCTAAAAATTCCGAGTGCATGAAACGGATTATATATTGTTCCTCCGTTTAATAATACTGCGTTTTGGTCGCTATTCCCTCCACGAACGTAATATTTTGAAGTTACGTCACCGGTTGAATTTACTCCTGCCGATGTTTGAATTACTCTAAATATATCTGCTTCAAATCCTGAAGGATGCATGTTAATTTCTTTAATAGAAATTTTTTGCAGTCCTAAATCGGGTTCGTTTTCTCTTGGTTTATCTGCAGTAACGGAAACTTCCTGCATTTGTATGTTTGTAGGAATTAACTTAACGTCAATTTGAGTTATCGATCCCCTTTTACTGATAAATTTTATTTCGGTAGTTTTATAACCCAAATACGAAACTTTTAAAACTTTTTCTCCTTCTGTAACTGCCGGAATATAATAATATCCGCGTGTGTTAGAAGAAGCGCCGCTATTTGTTCCTTTTATAACCAAATTAGCAAATGCAATCGGTTCACCGCTTGTTGAATCGGTAACAAATCCTCTTACACTACCGTATTTTTCTTGAGCATGTAAATTTTTAGAAACTAATAAAAAGAAAAGAACAAATAAAACCAAATCAAACCTGAATAAATAAAGTCTCTTTTTTAACATATCACCTAATCATTTATTATATTAAATATTACATGTAAAATTATACAAGAATAAAATAAAATCAAAGGAATAAATTTATGGTGTTAATATATGAAGGGTGATTTTAACCGTGATTAGTGAGATAAGAGTTGCTATCTGAACTGTGATTTATGTGATTTGTGTGATAAGGATTAGATATTTGATCTGGGATTTGTAG
>CALGLM010000101.1 GCA_937930275.1 uncultured Ignavibacteria bacterium | reverse complement strand
TAAATATGTTTCAATAATTTCAATTGCCAAAGGTTCGTCATCTACAATTAAACACTTTAAACTCATTTTAACTCTTTTTTGTATTTAGTATTAATTTTATTAAAAATGTTTTTTCGGTTTCGCTTTGTTCAAAAATATAATTTCCCAAGTACAATAACTCAAGTCTTTTTAACACGTTGCTTAAACCTATTCCCGCTTGTTTTTTATTTACCTTTAACCCCGGTTTAGTATTTTCAATAATAAACTCTAATTTTGAATCAGATAATTTTAATGAAGCTTTAATAAACGAATTATTTATCGAGTTGCTTACACCGTGCTTAAAGCTATTTTCAACAAACGGAAATAGTAAAAGCGGAGGGATATAAACGTTATCGGTTTTTCCGTTTAAAACAAAACTATATTCAAGTTTATCACCGTATCTAAGTTTCTCCAATTCAACATAGTCGGTTATAAGTTTCAATTCTTTATCTATTAAAACATAGTCGTTTTTTGTTTCATATAATATGTAATCCATCATTGCAGAAAGTTTTAATATCATCTCGGCTGTTTTATCCGATTGTTTTAAGGCAAGTGCGTATAAACTATTTAATACGTTAAATAGGAAGTGGGGATTCATTTGTGCTTTTAAAAATTTTAATTCGGCTTCAAGTTTTTCTTTTTTAAGTTCTTGGGTTAATTGATTATTTACAAACCACCTCTTTGTTATTTTAATAAATCCAAATACAAAAACAATAAAATAAATACTTATTGCGTGCGACATGAGATATGTGGGGTATAAATATCCTGCATCGTAATAACCTTTTAAGCCGATTTTGTTATAATACATAGGAGCTAAATAAAACCAAAAAAGAGTTTTCATTGAAAGGATAAAAAAAGCAGCAGAGAAAAAAAATAACAAAACAAACTTAAAATATTTTTTTAATAATAAGAATTTCGGAACGAGATAATAATTTGTAAAATAAGCAGCGCTTATTATTATTGGCAAATAAATTAAATATCCTTCAAGCATTTCCAAGTAATCTTTTTTATAGTAACCACTTTGAAATGTATAATACGAAAGATAAGAAGACCAAAACAGTAAATGTAAAACTACACGCTTACCTTTTGATAAACTGAACAAATCTTTTAAATCCATTTTATGCTTATTATTATTAATTCCAAATATAATATAATAAGGATAAATTAACATAAATTATAGACAAAAGCACATTTTTTGAAGATTAATTACATTGCTAAGCGCCTAAAAGCCAATTATTAGCTGTATAACTTCAAATAACGATGCCGGTCTATATTTAAAATATCAGTATAAATTAATCTTTAACTTAGCAGTTACAATTTTAGAATTATTTTTTAGAGGTTAACATGAAAAATTTAGTCAAATTACTTTTTATTTTAATGATTTTTATTTTTACACAAAGTTACTTTGCACAATTTACGCCCGATTCCACAGTTACGGATTATGACGGAAATGTGTATCAAACAGTAAAAATAGGTAATCAAATTTGGATGGCTGAAAACTTGCGTTCAGTTCATTATGCTGACGGCACAATTATACCGGACGTGGTATCTTATAATAACAATGATAGCCTTGGGGCAATATATGGCAAACTTTATACATGGAATGCTGCGATGAAAAATAGTACTGCTCAAAAAACACAAGGCGTAAGCCCAATCGGTTGGCATATACCAAGTGATACAGAATGGAAAGAGTTGGAAAACTTTTTAGGCGGTGCTGCAATTGCCGGAGGTAAAATGAAAGCTACGGGTACACAATATTGGAAAACTCCAAATACGGGGGCAACTAACAGCAGCGGTTTAAGTATTTTACCCGGAGGAGAATATGACGGATATTATTCACCGCACGTATTTAGAATTATAAACGAATATGCAGTTTTCTGGACTTCAACCCAAGTTGGGAATTTAAAGGCACGTGAAAGATATTTAACTTATAATTCCGAAGCAAGTGAAATATATGATTGGTTTAAAGTGATGAAATATTCAATTCGTTGTGTTAAGGATGAAATAACCGAGGTAAAAGAAGTAATCTTTCAACCGGAAAGTTTTACACTAAAACAAAATTATCCTAATCCTTTCAATCCTACTACTACAATTGAATACTCAATAGGAAATGATATAAACGTAAAATTAAGTATTTATAATACGCTCGGGGAATTATTATTTAACGTGGTTAATTCATTTAAAACAAGGGGGAATTATTCTGAAGTAATAGATATGAGTGATTACAATAGCGGTATTTATTATTATTCGTTTACTGCGGGGAATAATATAACAACTAAAAAAATGGTCTATATAAAGTAATTATTTGTTCCGTTTTAATTTAGGGTGCAAAAAATATAAATACGATTATTCTAATTATTTACTTGTATCTAAACAATTAAAAATTACTAATCAATATATTTAATGACGCACTAATCCACTACTTATTCTCTAATGCCTAAAGAAAAGATAACGTAATAAATATATTTTCGTTATTCTTTATTTAATGAAAAATGCACAAAGCTTAATATTATACCCTAATATTCCCCTTCCTTTCCAATTAAGGAAGGGGACAATAGATGTAAATGTTACTAATTATTTTACTATTTAATCTTTCTTAATACTTACGCCGTAAAATTAAAAATTATCTGTACTAATATTCCATATTTATAAACACAATATTTTAGCTTAGTTACTTAAATTAATCCCCTATTTAATTTAAGCTTGCACTAATATAATAAATACGTTATTTTTAATAATGTTATAATTTAGTACTTTCGGAAATTTTACCAATGAAAACAATTCAGTCTATTTTTACCGCTATATTTTTAATATTTACATTTTACGACGTAATCTATTCACAAAAAATTTATATTAACGAAGTTCAGTCCGTAAATCAAAACACAATACGGGATGAAGATGACGAATCATCCGATTGGTTTGAAATATATAACCCAAATAACTTTAATGTTAACTTAAATAACTACTCTGTTAGTGATGATAAGCAAGAGTTGCGTAAATGGGTATTTCCGGATGTTGTGTTAAAGCCAAACAGCTATTTGCTTGTGTTCGCTTCCGATAAAAACAGAACAATAGGAACAATTGGATGGCAAACAATTATAAATAAAGGGGATACTTGGAAATTTAAAATATTTACAAGCGAACCTCCTGTAGAATGGAAAAATATCGGATATAATGATTTAGCTTGGCAATCAGGTCCAAGCGGTTTTGGTTTTGGAGACGGAGACGATTCTACAATTGTACAGGCAACAATTTCTTTATATCTACGAAAAACTTTTACTATTGATGACACTGCATCTATTAAAGATGCATTATTACACATTGATTACGATGACGGGTTTGTTGCTTATCTTAACGGAGTTGAACTTACAAGAAAAAACTTAGGTAATGCCGGTCAATTAGTTCCTTATAATAAAACAACAGATGATTATTCCGAAGCTCAAATGTATCAGGGGGGTAAACCATACGAGTTTAGATTAGAAGAACTACATAACTTATTAAAACAAGGAGAAAATGTTCTTGCAATCCAAGTTCATAATCAAAGCTTAAATTCGTCTGATTTAACACTAATTCCGTTTTTTACAATCGGCTTAAATTATTCGGTTGATAATTCGTTTAATATTGGTTTGTTAACGGGTACAACTTTACCCAAGTTGCATACAAATTTTAAAATATCTTCTGAAGGTGAAAAGCTCTTTTTGGTGGATAATAACTCTAATCTTGTGGATTCGATAATTGTACCGGCACTTACAGCTGATGTTTCATACGGTAGATCGTCTGCAGATATAAATCAATTGTTATTCTTTTCCGTACCTACACCCGAAAAAGAAAACTTATCTTATGGGTTCAACGGATTTACGGCTAACCCTACTTTAAATATTGAAGGCGGATTATATTCTAGTTCCGTTAGTATAAATGTTACAAATAATAGTGAAATTGAAAAAGTGTACTACACTACTGACGGATCGCTACCCGATAGCACGGATTTGATTTATAGCTCGCCGATAAATATTTCTAATACTAAAGTGTTAAGATTTATAGGATATAGCTCCGGAAAACTTAAAAGTGATGTTGTAACTAATACTTATATAATAAATCAAGCAACCACGATGCCGATTATATCTATTAGCACAAATCCTGAAAATTTATGGGATAACGAAATAGGTATATATGTTTTAGGAGACGATTATAATAGTGATTTCCCTTATATGGGTGCAAATTTTTGGCAGGATTGGGAAAGACCCGCACACTTTGAAATTTATGAACCGGACGGTATAACAAAATATAAATCAAATGCCGGATTAAAAATACACGGAAATTGGAGCCGTGCCTTTGCGCAAAAATCTGTTGCGTTGTTTGCAAGGGGTGAATACGGCAACAAAGAATTTGAGTATAAGTTGTTTCCAAACAGAAATTTTTCAAAATATAATAATTTTATTTTACGAAACTCGGGTCAAGACTGGGAAAGCACGATGATGCGAGATTTAATGATGCAAAATCTTGTTGAAGGCATAGATTTAGATTTGCAAGCCGGAAGACCTTGTGTTGTATATTTGAACGGAAGTTACTGGGGAATACATAATATACGTGAAAAATTAAACGAAGATATGTTAGCTTCTCATCATAATCTTAATCCCGATGAGATAAATATTTTGGAAAACAACGGTGATATTGTTGAAGGTACGAATGAACGGTATTTAGACCTTATGACTTTTGTAAATAATAATAGTTTAATTACTGATAACAATTATCAATTTGTTAAAAACAACATACAAGTTGATAATTATATTGATTATATGCTTAGTCAAATTTATTTTGCAAATGTAGATTGGCCCGGAAACAATATTAAATATTGGACCACACAAAGCGATACAAGCCGGTGGCGTTGGTTAATATTTGATACCGATCACGGATTTGGTTTATATAATGCAAACGCAGCTTCACACAATACTCTAACATTTGCTTTGGCAACTAACGGTCCAAATTGGCCAAACCCCCCTTGGTCAACATTATTATTTAGAAAGTTGGTACAAAACCAAAGTTTTAAGT
>CALGLM010000100.1 GCA_937930275.1 uncultured Ignavibacteria bacterium | reverse complement strand
TCATTTAAAGACGGAATAATATATCCTTCCGTTGAACCTAAAACAATTGCTGACGGTTTATTAACTTCTTTAGGTGATAAACCTTTTGGAATTATTAAACAAAACGTATTTAATATTTTAACGGTTGGCGAAGAAAATATTATTGAAGCTATGAGGTTATTATTTCAGCGCTTAAAAATAGTAGTTGAACCTTCGGGAGCTGTCCCTTTAGCAGTGCTATTGGAACATAAAGAAAAATTTAACGGAAAAACAGTCGGTTTAATTTTATCCGGCGGAAATGTGGACTTGGGAAAACTACCTTTTAAATAGTGTTAAGTGTTGAATGTTTAGTGTTAAATAAATAGTGTTAAGGGTTGTGGCAGTCTTAAGTAATTATAAGTTGTAAGCAGGGTATATTATTATCGCAACCTATTATAGTGGCAAGGTATAAACTTAGCTTATGTATTCATTTATAGGGAATATATATATAAACCAATGTCGCCTTGAAGCTAAGCAGGTTACATAAATGTAGCTCCTACGGAGCTTAAAGACTTTAGATATTAGACAATAGATGTCAGATATTAGATTTAAGATAAATAATTAGTTTTATCCTGTAAATCCTTCTTTCATCCTGAAAATCTTGGTTCAAAATAATAATCTATTAACGAGCCAATCACTGAAAGAATTTGCTATATTTCAAACCCAATGATAAAACAAATGAATTATTTTAAGGTATTAATAAATTCCGGAAACATTTCTATTCTATTAATATCATTCGGATATATTAAAAACGGAGAGAGATCTTTAATAAGTTGTTTGATATTAACAGATTGTATCTTCAATTCTAATTTAGTTTTAAGCTCGTATATGTTACTAATGTCGGCTTTCAATTTCAAATATTTGTAGTCCGGATTGGCGATACTAAATAAGAACATTGTATCATAATAGTCTCGTCCCTTTGGAGTTTTGCGATTTAATATTGCCCATATTTTTTGAGAAAGCAGTATGTTTTTTGGAGTATAATAAATACGCGAAAGAATATCAAACTTGTTAAGAATAAAGGATTCAGGCTTATAGTCGAATTTTTGAGATTCCGTATCCAATTGAATAAGAATAGTTTCTTCTTGAAACCCTGATAACTTATTATCAAAAAGCAAGTTGGGTATCCTAATGTAGCAACGGAAAGCCCCCTTGTGGATCGTTTTTATTTCAACTATATATCCTTCTTCTTGTAAGTGTTTTGCCACTATATCAGAAAGGGAATCAAATTCAATTTCCGTTAGTCCAAAATTATCAAAGTCCAAATCTTCAGAGAACCTGTTGGTTCCAAAAACTATACGGAGGCAAGTACCTCCCATAAACGAAAGTTTGGCAGCATATTCGGTCAAAAATATTATCTGTAATATTTTATACTGTAAATATTCACGTAAAATATTTCGCTTAAACGGATGCATATTTTTAGAATAAAATTTTTGAATTTCTGTTATATTAAGCATCAATTATCCATTCTTTTAAGAGTCGTATCCTTTTATTTAGCGGTTTATTTTCATAAATACTGAGATAACGATCAATCTTATTCCAATCAATTTGTTCATTCATAGCAATTGTGTTAAACCTCATATCTTCAATTCGGTCAATTGTATTTATTTCGGTATTAAGATAAAAATAATCAATAATTGCTTTTTCGGGTTCGGCAATTTTTATGGTTACATTTTTCCAATTAACTAAAGTATAACCAAAGTTAAACCGACTGTGGATCGATCTATATTCAAATACAATATTATCTTGCTGAAAATGAGAGGTCTTTTTGGTAGTAACAGAAGTGGTTTTATAAACAGCTTCGGGAATGAAACCATAATATGCAAAACCGGATTCCAGCGATATATAAGACGGTTCATATATCTTGTTTGCTAAATAATATAAGTACATGTCGTCTATTTGTTCATCGGCAAACATAAATATACCATTGGCAATTCTTTTAATATATCCTTTTTTTTGCCATTCGTTCAGTCTATGATAATAGACCTTGCCACTCAGCTTTTCAATTTCTTTAAGACTGAAAGCCGGAAAGTTTTTAAGTTCTTTTGCAAATGTTATGTAATTCATTATATTTCTTAAATATACTGTTTACAATATAATAAAAGAATAAACCTAAATCAAGATTTTGTTTGCCTATTTTCGATATTGAATTAAATTATTAAACAAAGCAAATTAATAACTTATGATAATGAATTAATTCATGGGGAATATATATATAAACCAATGTCGCCTTGAAGCTAAGCAGGTTACAAAAATGTAGCTCCTACGGAGCTTAAAGACTTTAGATATTAGACAATAGATGTCAGATATTAGATTTAAGATAAATAATTGGTTTTATCTTGTTAATTATTTTTTTATCATGAAAATTTTGGTTAAAACTTATGCAAGTGTACTTTTATCAAAAGTTTGTATGTCTCCTATTTCCGAATAAAATTGTTCTAAATATGTAATCATAAAATTGTGTCTTATTTCGGCAATTTGTTTGGCATATTCAGTGTTCATTAGGTCTTTTAATAAAAGAAGCTTTTCGTAAAAATGATTAATAGCCGTATTTTTGTTTTTGAAATATGATTCGGTAGTATGGTTTTTTATCGGTTTTTGAGTAGGATCATAAATTGGTCTGTTAGTTGCTCCCGAATATGCAAAAACCCTTGCAATACCAATAGCCCCAATAGCATCAAGTCTATCGGCATCTTGCACTATTTTACCTTCTAAACTTAAGCTTATATTCTTTTTTGCTTCGCCCTTAAAAGAAATATTTTTAACAATATCGGCAATATTAATTTTATCATTTTCGGCAATATTAAAATTATTTAACCATTCCAAAGTTTTTACCGCACCTATGTTTATATCACCGTTATAGAATTTAGCATCTGCAATATCGTGCAACAATGCAGCCATTTCAATAATAAACCTATTGCCGCCTTCGTGTTTTTGAATTTCGACAGCAGTATTTCTAACACGTAAAATATGCCAAATATCATGTCCGCTAAACTCATCAGAAAATTTTGAGGTGAGGAAATTTACCGTGCTTACTATAATTGAGCTGTTATCTTGCATATAGCCAAACTCCTTTATCATTTATTCCGTCATTAATTTCGGAATAAAAAGTTTCGTCCATTACAACTTCAAAAGTATTAGGTAATAAATATTTGGCAGTTATTTCTACTGAATTATCCTCATAAATTTTAATTTTAACATAATTATAAACAAAACCACGTCTTTTATGCGAAATTAGAACGGTTTCGCTTGTAGTAACAAAAGCTTTGGGATTATTAATGCTCATTTTTGCAAAGTACTCAAAAGTATTAAACATCATTCCTCC
>CALGLM010000099.1 GCA_937930275.1 uncultured Ignavibacteria bacterium | reverse complement strand
CGCTGTTTTGGTAGGCATCGGAATCAGTGTTACTCATTTTTACCTCAAAAAAAATGATTTGTATGCTTTTAAAAACAAAATAATTATTGATTTCTTTAAAGTCAATAATTATTTCGTACAACTATAAATTTTGAACAAAAACAGGGGATTTAAAGAAGGGAATAATTAGATAAATAGCTTAATTTGTTTTAGGAATAAAACCGAACAAAATTTATTTTAAAATATTGTATCCTTTATTACCGTAAGGTTTTAATTCTTCCAAATACATTTGCAAAAGGTCTTTCAACTCTTTCTTATAATTCCTCACTTCGGTATCATCCTGTTTAATTAAATCAACTATTGAAAATGCAAAATTTTCCTCACCGTATTTTTTATAATCATCCAAAAGTTCTTTAATTTCTTCGTTTCCGGTTTTAAGTTCCATTCTGTGCCTATTAAATCTTGCCTGAATATTTAAGCTTTCGCCTATAAATATTTTGCCGGTCACCTTGTTTTCTATTTTATAAATACCTATCTGCGATTTTTGCTCTTTGTATGCTCTTTTAATTTCATTTCTGTCAATCATTTTTAACCTCTTTGTTTAACCAATAAATCTGATTTTCTCTTTGTAAATAACCTTCGTCAATTAATATACGTCTTACCGTACAATAGTCATCAAAACATGTTAAAAATATTTCGTTAATCTCCTTTTCGGAATATTTTTTATCGGGGATTAATAATTTCAGAAACTCTTTAACAACTATTAACTTCTTTTTATACTGAACCGGCAATTTTATAAGTTTTTTATTCTTAAAAAATGTTTTAAGTACTTTTTCTTCATATCTTTTAATTCTTTCTTTCTGTTCAAAATCATCCAGATTATTAAAATTAGCAAACTGCCTTAATGTTAAATTAAATATTTCGTCTTTAATATGGTATATAACGTAATATTGCTCTTTTTGTTTATAAACTAATCCCGCATTTTCAAGTTTTTTTAAGTGAAAAGAAACAGTTGATACCGCAAGATTTAATTTATTTGCAAGTTCTTCAACGTAATTTGGCTTTTCAAATAATAAATTTAATACTCTTAGCCTTGATGTATCGGCTAAAGATTTCATTATTTCGATACTTTGATTTATTTCCATAGCTTAACTTTATTTTTATATTTATCGAAACAAATTTAAGTAAAATTTTCAATCATGTCAATATCTATTTTTATAATTATCGAAATAAATATTAAAATTAATTATTTTGTAATTATCACTTAATAAAGCAATTTGATATATTACTTATAAATATTTTAGGCAATTAATAACATGAAAATTGTAGCAATTAACGGAAGTCATAGAGGTACTTTGGGTTATACGCAGTATTTATTAAACTTGATTGAAAAAGGTGCAAAAAATGGAAATGCCGACTTTGAAACTATTGTATTGGCAAAGAAAAAAATAAATATGTGTAAAGGATGTAGGGTTTGCCATTCCGATAAACATTATTTGGAATGTGTATATAATGATGTTGATGATGTTAAAGCGATATTTGAAACAATAAAAAAGGCAGATATTTTAATTTACGCTACACCTATTTATATTTTTACTATTAGTGCATTGTTAAAAATTTTTATTGAACGGATTACTTCAACTGCCGATTCTTCTATTAAGACAATTTCGGATAGCGGATTATTTTTCCATCATATCACAAAAGAAATTGCCTCAAAACCTTTTTTAGTAATTACAACCCAAGATAACATTGAAGACGAAACGAATATTAATGTAGCAAGATATTTTGAGACTTTTTCTAAATTTATGGATGCACCGTTGCTTGGAGTAATTAACAGAAAACTTGGAGGTTTAATAAAACACGGTAAAGATTCCAATGCAGAAAACAAATATCCAATTATTAAAACCGTTAATAATGCATTAATTAATTGCGGCGAACAACTTGCCCAAAATGGTTATGTAAATAAAGTAACCTTAAAAGAAACAAATCTTCCCCTTATTAAAAAACCGGCTATTATTGAGTTGCTACTAAAATTTGATTTAATTAGAAATAATAAAAAAATTATGTCTAAAGTATTTGAAAAGGCTAAAGCTGAAATGCCTTAAATTCTAATTATGATAATTTTAATCAGTAAAGTTAATCTGTGGAAAAAATTTTATTTATAAAGTTCTTACAAAAAACGGGGAATTAGTTTTACATAGATAAGTTATAGTACAACTAATTTAATTAAAATGTAGAGTTGAAGTTTTAACAAACCATTTACATTTTGATTATTGAGCATTCAAAATTGAGAATTAAAAATTATTATAGTATATTTAAGATTTAAAATAGAAATAAAAGAGTGGTAAAGATGAAAGAACCAAATGTGAACTTGGAATTGGCATTAAATCACGGACTTACCGAAAGAGAATATGAAAAAATAAAACAAATATTAGGCAGAGAACCGAACTATACCGAGCTTGGTGTTTTTAGTGTTATGTGGAGTGAACATTGCAGTTATAAAAATTCAATTGCACAGTTAAAAACATTGCCACGTAGCGGCGGAAGGCTGCTTGTCGGGGCGGGCGAAGAAAATGCGGGTCTAATTGATATAGGAGACGGTTTAGCAATTTGTTTTAAGATTGAAAGCCATAACCACCCTTCGGCAGTTGAACCTTATCAAGGTGCAGCAACCGGCGTGGGAGGTATTTTGCGTGATATTTTTACAATGGGTGCACGTCCTATAGCTTCTTTAAATTCTTTACGTTTTGGTTCGTTAACAGATAAAAGAACTCGTTTTTTATTTGAAGGAGTTGTTAAAGGAATTGGAGATTACGGCAACTGTTTCGGTGTTCCTACCGTTGCCGGTGAAGTTTATTTTGATGACTGTTATAAAGGAAACCCCTTGGTTAATGCAATGGCAATAGGAATTGTTAATACAAATAGAACCGCCAGCGCAATTGCTAAAGGAACGGGAAATAAGGTAATGATTGTCGGCTCTTCTACAGGCAGAGACGGAATACACGGCGCTACTTTTGCAAGCGAAGAAATTAGCGAAAAAAGCGAAGCAAAAAGACCGAGCGTACAAGCCGGTGACCCCTTTACCGAAAAACTGTTATTGGAAGCTACATTAGAAATAATTAAAAATGATTACATTGTCGGCATTCAAGATATGGGTGCGGCAGGTATTTCGTGCTCTACAAGCGAAATGAGTGCAAAAGGAAATAGCGGGATGGTTATTGATTTAAGCAAAGTTCCGCTGCGCGAAAAAGGGATGTCTGCTTACGAAATAATGCTTTCCGAAAGTCAAGAAAGAATGCTTGTTGTTGTTAAACCCGGATTTGAAGATAAAGTTAAAGAAATTTTTGATAAGTGGGATTTAAACTGCGAAATTATAGGCGAAGTAACCGATACCGGCATTTTAGAAATTAACTATAACGGCGAGCTAAAAGCAAAAGTACCCGCATACGATTTGGTATTAGGAGGCGGAGCCCCTGTTTATATCAGAGAGCAAAAGAAACCCGATTACATCGATAAACTTGCTAAATTTGATTTGAATAGTTTACCAAAACCTAAAGATATTCCTTCTGTCTTTAAAAATCTTTTATCAACGCCAAATATTGCATCTAAACGATGGGTGTATGAACAATATGACAGTATGGTACGTACAAATACGGTTGTAGGACCCGGTTGCGATTCCGCAGTTATTTATATTAAAGGAACTAATAAAGCAATTGCAACAAAAACCGACTGTAACGGCAGATATGTGTATTTAAATCCCAACGAAGGAACAAAAATAGCGGTGGCAGAATCGGCACGTAACGTTGTTTGCTCCGGCGGCTTACCTTTAGGAGTAACTAATTGCTTAAATTTCGGAAATCCTTATAAACCTGAAGTTTATTGGCAGTTTGCACAAGCTATTGCAGGAATGGGAGAAGCATGCCGTAAATTTGATACACCCGTAACCGGTGGCAATGTTAGCTTTTATAACGAAAGCCCCGATGCTTCAGTTTACCCCACT
>CALGLM010000098.1 GCA_937930275.1 uncultured Ignavibacteria bacterium | reverse complement strand
CCTCTTGAAATAACCGAGGCAATAAGAAACATCAAAAAGTTTACTTGAAATGCTCCGCCGCTAATTGTAAATACTTTGTACGGAATAGGAGTAAAACCGGCAGTGAAGACAATCCAAAAATTCCATTCGTCATACATCCCTTTAACTTTATAAAAAAGAGGTTCGGTAAAACCCGGTATATTATTAAAAAAGAACATTGCCAACGAAGAAAATTGAGCATCTGAATTCCACCAAATATAATATCCTATAGCATATCCTGCAATTGCTCCTAAAACAGAAGCTAAAGTGCAATTTGCTGCAAATTTAAATGCTTTTGATTGTGAACCCAAAACAAGCGCAATTAATAAAGCATCCGGCGGAATCGGGAAAAAAGATGATTCGGCAAATGCTAAAATAAATAAAGCTATACCGCCGTATGGAGAATCAGCCCAGCTTAATACCCAGTCGTACAAATTTTTTAATATTTTCATTTTATCTCATTTAATTAATCTTGCAAAAATAATAAAATTATTTAAACGAGAATATTTTTTTTGCTTTTTTTTACTATTTTTTAATTAAGTTTAAATGTTTAAATAGGGATTTGTATTAATAATTTAGAGCTAACTATGGAAAATAAGAATTCAGGTAGGTTGCTTTCGTTAGATGTGTTTAGAGGAATAACAATTATGGGAATGATATTAGTAAATAATCCCGGTTCATGGAGTACTATCTATCCTCCTTTGGAACATGCCAAATGGCATGGATGTACTCCAACAGATTTAGTCTTCCCGTTTTTCCTTTTTATAGTCGGGGTTGCTATTACCTATGCTTTATCAAAGAAAAAAGCTTCGGGTGAGGACCAAAAGCATTTAATTTTAGGAATTGCCAGAAGATCTGCAACCTTAATTCTGTTAGGTCTTTTTATGGCTGCTTTTCCGAAATTTGATTTATTAAACTTAAGATTTCCCGGAGTTTTACAACGAATAGGGATAGTTTATTTTGTAACAGGTATTTTATTTTTAAAAGTAAATTTAAAAACTTAAAGTTATATCGGCGCAGGATTACTTGTTTTTTATTGGTTTATAATGTCGTTTATACCTGTTCCTGGAGTTGGATATCCTAATTTAATTGTAGGTAAAAATCTTGCTGCGTGGTTTGATAATATTGTTCTTTCCGGTCATATGTGGGCTGTAACTAAAACTTGGGATCCGGAAGGTGTATTAAGTACTTTACCTGCAATTGGTACAACAATACTTGGCATATTAACAGGTGATTGGTTAAGAAAGCCTGTTGATCAAGGAACAAAAATTGCTACGTTATTTACATATGGCT
>CALGLM010000097.1 GCA_937930275.1 uncultured Ignavibacteria bacterium | reverse complement strand
GGAATTTGGAAACGTAAGCTAAGTGAAATTATAGTTGATGTAAAAACCGAAACAAACCCTCCTTTATACTTTAATCTCGGTCAAAATTATCCAAATCCATTTAATCCCACAACCCAAATTAATTTTTCATTACCTCATGGTTCATTTGTTTCTTTAAAAATTTATGATGTATTAGGAAAAGAAATTACGACTTTAGTAAACGAAGAATTACCTGCGGGGAATTACACTAAATCATTCGATGCTTCTAACTATTCAAGCGGAATTTATTTATATAAAATATCTACCGAAAAATTTAATGAAACAAAAAAAATGGTACTACTTAAATAGTTTTTTTAATAAAAAAACCTCATCATTAAAATGTGATGAGGTTTTTAATTTAATTTATCCCCCACTAAACAAAATGTACTATTTTTTAAAGTTATCAAAAATACTTGTAATATTAAATCCGGGCATTTTGTAATCTTTTGGTAAATAGTCATCGGGAATAGTGGTTTTATTTCCGTCTCGTACTGCAGAATAATGCGGAGACATAATTTCAACTCCGGCTTCATTAAATTTATCCTGAATATTTTTATGCAAATCCGAATATATTTTTGCCATTAGATTTGGTTTTTGAGTATATGCATTTATCTCGTAACTAACATAAAAATCTTCCAAACTTGTCTGTAAAACAAACGGGATAGGATCGGCTAAAATATCCGAAGTATTAATTGCTGCGTCAATTAATAAATTATGCACTTGTTCCCATGGCACATCATACCCAATAGTAACAGTTGTATGTAAAATAAGTCCTTTATCTACAGATGTACTATAATTTATTATATGACTCCCCAAAATCATTGAATTGGGTATTGTAATATTAACATTTTTAGTTGTTTTAATTCTCGTAACCAACAACGATTTTTCGATAATATCTCCTGTTGTTTCCGCAATTTTAACTCTATCCCCTAATTTAAACGGATTCATATAGGTAATTACAACACCCGCTACAATATTGCTTATTGCCGATGATGATCCTAAGGAAAACAATATACCCAAAAATACCGAAAATCCTTGAAATACGGGAGATTCACTTCCGGGTAAGTAGGGAAATATTACAATTGCTCCAAATATTATAAATAAAAAACGTATTATTTTATAAGTCGGTTCAGCCCATTCAGGCAAAAAACCTGCAAACGTAATTGCTTTTTTCCCGATTTCATCAAATATAAATTTTAATATTTTATTAATGTAATGAATAAAAACAATTATCACTGCAATAGTAAAGATATTTGGCAGGTAATTAACAAACTCGTCAAATACTTTTTTGGCCGGGTCCAAAATGTAAGATAATAATTTGTTAGTCCAACCGGATGTATATTCAAAATTGCTAAAAACAAATGCAACAAATAAGTATGTCGAAATAAATATAAATGCGTTTCTTAAAATTCGTTCCGAAAATGCCGTTATTTCAACAAGCCGCTCTTCAGAAAAGAGCTGGATATTTTTAATGTTTACCGATTTAAGAATTGATAGTTTCCACTCATCAATTTTTTCCTTCATCAAGTTAAAAAACGCATTAATTAACTTAATTATTGATATATAAAATGCAAAAGCAAAAACAATGTAAAATATTGACTTTAAATATATTCTAATATTAATTTCTTTAGTATAAGCAAATAATGAAAGACTAAAAGTTATAAAATAAAACAATATTACAAGTGTAATGCTTAGTCTAAATAATCGAAAAACGGCTTTAAATATTCCGTTTAGAATTGAAGGATTAAGAAGTGTTTTATTTTTAATTTTTAACGTATAATTAAATTTAGTTGAATCAAGAAAGTTATATATACCCTTAAAAGCCACTTTTATTCCCCACAACAATAAAAAAGACGCAAAAATTAAAGTAGCAAATTTTGCCAACGAGTATAGTGTGTTTTTAATCGAATATTTTTCAATTGTTTTATTTAGCGATATTTTTATTTTATTTTTATAATTTTCGGCAAGCAAATTCATGTTAGTATTTGTTCCGAGCGTATCTAAAGGAGAAACTGAAAGAACTATTAAATCTTTGTACACTACCGATACAAATATACCGTCATCGGCAAGTTTAATTGAATCCGTAGTTACTCCTATATTTATAAGATGTGATAGATTGCTTGATATTTGTTCCGCTCTTTTATTTGTGCTTAACGACCCCAATCCTTTGTTAATATAAAATAACGTATCATTATCTAAAACAACAGATCGGAAGAGCGTCGTGTAGGGAAAGAGTGTAGATCTCGGTGGTCG
>CALGLM010000096.1 GCA_937930275.1 uncultured Ignavibacteria bacterium | reverse complement strand
ATAAGCAGTAAATATTTTGCTTTTATGAATCCAAATTAATTTATTAACATCATATCCATAAACAAATATAAAAAATATGGAGAATAAAAAAATGTTAAGAACTAATTTAACACATGTTTTAAGCGAACAAGAACATAGCGAATTATTAAAAAATAATGAAAACGTAATGATATGCTGCGGCAGAATGGGACCCATGTGTATTCCTGTTTACGAAGTAATGGAAGAATTAGAAAGCGAATATACAAATGTTAAATTTGCAGATATGGAATTTGATATCCCCGATGCAAGAGTAATAAGAAATTTACCCGAATGTCGTACTTTTGCAGGATTACCTTTTGTAGTTTATTATAAAAACGGAAAAGTTGTAAAAGCTACAAGTAGTATTCAATCAAGAGATCAAATTACCGAAATTTTAGACGAAAAATTTGCAAAATAGATTGTATTAAAGATTTAAGAGTAATTTTATAATTTTTAATATTTGGGGTTGTTTAAAAAATAAATTTTAATTATAGATTTATATTTATAAACAGCCCCAAAACATAAAACCCGCAAAATTAATTTATTAAATAGAAATTGAAAACTTAATAACGGTGTTGCAACCGTAATGTATGATAAGTTTTTAACCAAATAAATAAAAAAGAAGTGAAATTATTAGTGTCACAAAATTAGATAAATTTCTTTGTGTCATATTTATATATTCACGGAGTTTATTATGAACGAAAATCATTATGATGTAATAGTAATAGGAGCAGGAGCTGCAGGGCTTACTGCAGGTATTTATTTATCACGTGCTCGTGTTAAAACTTTAATATTAAACGAAGGAACGGTAGGCGGTCAAATGGTATTAACCCACGAAATAGCCAACTATCCGGGGGTTGATTCAATCAGCGGATATGAACTTGCCCGCAATATGAAAACTCAAGCTCAAAAATTTGGCTGTGTTATTAAAAGTAACTTGAAAATTTCAAAGTTGGATATTACGGATAAATTAAAAACAGTTGAAGTAAACGGAAAACAGACTTATACATCGGACGCAGTTATTATTGCAACAGGCGGAAAATCCAGAACTTTAGGAGTAATAAACGAAGATAAATTTAAAGGAAAAGGAATTTCTTATTGTGCTACTTGTGACGGTGACTTTTTTACCGATAAAGAAATTATTGTTGTAGGCGGTGGTAATTCAGCGTTGGAAGAAGCGGTATCCTTAACAAAGTATGCAAGTAAAATTACGATTGTGCATCAATTTGATCATTTCCAAGCATTAGAGCATTACGTAACCGAAGCAAAGAAAAATCCCAAAATTAGTTTTATTATGGAATCAACAGTAAGCGGTTTTTACGGTGAAGATAGCTTGGAATATGTAAAAATTAAAAACTTAA
>CALGLM010000095.1 GCA_937930275.1 uncultured Ignavibacteria bacterium | reverse complement strand
TATATTCTTAAGAATTTTATTTCAAAAAATAAATATGATCAAAGGTTAAAAAATGCTAAAATTTTAAATTTTGATGATGATTCATGTGTTAGAGTTGATATTTTTGTGCTACCAAAGAACATCTCATTAGAGCAATTTTTGAAAGATTCTTTTTTAAGTATATTTATTTTTTGCGCTGATATTACAATTTTTAACAAACACTTAAGAGGAGAGTTCAAACCACTTCCTTCTACACCAATAATTCAAGCTTATAAGTTGTCACACTGGCAAGTAGTTTTTCGAAAAGTAAAATTGGGTTTTATGCAAGATTCTAAATTTTTTGAAAAGTATTCGATTCTATTTCATGATCCAATTGACACACTTGAAATGCTTTTAGATAGAAGAATTTATTCAATTGGTAGTTTCTTAGGCGAATGGTCAACTGTAAGAGAAAAATACCAGCAAGGATTAAACTTATTCCCCGAAGTTTGAAAATGAATAAAATTTATTATAATTATTCTTTACAAAAGTAGTTTATTTTTAATACATAACAATTATAATGTTCTTCTTTTAGGAGTCAAGATCTCAATTTGAAACTTTAAAATATATCCAATGTTTATCGAATAATTAAAAATTTATCAATCTAATATTACTCTATAAGTAATTCACAATTAACCAAAAATTATTAGTTATTTACAAATAATTGTGTACACATTATAAATTTTAAAATAAAACTATATCGAGTAATTACACTCCAAAATTTTTGAGTTTTATCAAAACTTCTTTAATACTTATTTATTGCTTTGTACTTTTTACCCCAAAATTTATACTTAGTTAAGGAAGTAAAAGTAATAATTTTTTCAACTATTGAAATAGGTAGTAAGTAATGCATAAAACGATAAGCCGAAAATGTAAATCCTATAAAAATTAACGGACGGGCAATTGAAAACCAAATCCCCTTTAAAGGTATGTTAAGTGACGAAAGATAATAAAGAATCGGTGTTATTATAATTCCAAAAATAACGTTAATAATTAAGGTATAGCCGTGATTAACATTTATTGCCTTGTGCGGGCAATTCCCCAAACATCGCATACAGCTTTCGCATTTGTAAGTCCAAAAAGGGCGATTATTTACTAACTTAATTGCATTAACGGGACAGTTATTTATACACGCCATACAATTATTACAATTAGCCGAAGCAAAGTATGTTTTACTTAACATAAATCTTCCTACCAAATAATAAGGAACAGCTATAGGGGCAGCAAGTAAATCTTGTAAAATTTCACGTAAATATTTTAAATAATATTTATCTTCAATAATTGAGTTAAAAAAGGGGGTGAGCCTTTTTTTATTTTCGTTGTGTAAAAAATCAACCGTTCTGTCATTTAATCCGGGATGAATAGAAATCCAATTAGAAGGAAGATTTACAGGCATAAAACCTTTAATAGTATAGCCTTTAAATGCTAAAATAATAATGGCAAGATAAAAAGCTATACCGCTTAAACCCGGTGTAATAAAATTTTTAATTAACATACCGGCACGTGTATTAATTAAATAAATGTTGTTTTTGCCTCGAGTAAAACGCAATAAAAAATTAATAAAAACAGGGGGATAATTAAATCCGTGAATCGGTGAAATAAAAATAATTGTATCTTCCGGTAAAATATCCTTAATTGCCGTATTATCTAATTTTGTGATATCGTAAACATTGCATTCAATATTACGCGTATCGGCAAATTCCTTTAACCATTTAGCAACATTCTTGGAATTACCGGTACCCGAAAAGTAAAAAATAAATATTTTTTTCATGTTTTTATTTTAATATATTCAAATTTTTTGACTTTGGAAAGAAATTGCTTAGAATTTATAGTAAAAGTAAAAATTTAATGTGATTTAAATCATATAGACAAATTATAAATGAAAAATTATTTGGAAATTTCAATTTTAAGTTGTATTATAAAAATACATTTTGTCTTATTATGGTAAGTTAAAATGTATCATTTTAAGACAGGTGAAATTCTGTTATTAATTTGATACAGAAAAAAAGAAAAAAATGCGTGTTTTATGCAGAAAATAGTGTGGCACATTTATTGAAGCATAATAGATAAATATGTAAAAATTTTTAGGTGAAAGAATGAACTTAATACCGATAGTTTATACGAGTTTGCTAATAGTTTCCGGACTATTAGTAGTGGTATTAACTGTGTCTTATATTTTAAGTAAATTAAAAAGAAACAATATAAAACCGTATGAACTTGCGACAGCATCTTCCGGATATAATAATAGTCAATCGCAATATAAACGTACAATAGTTTTAGCCGAGAACAGTAGAACAGATTCGGGAACTAATGTAGCTTATAGAAGAACCGAGCCAAAAGTTATTGAAACCTATAGAGAAGAAAGAACTGTTTCGAGTAATAAACCTCATTCTAACGGCAGTCATTCTTCAAGATATTCACGTGTTCATACAAACGGTTTTGATTATGAAGATTCATCAGGTTACAATAACTACTATAGAAGGAAACCGATTCAATACACAGAGAACAATATTTATAAGTATTATTCCGAAATTTAATATTAATTGGTTCAGTAAATATAAATTTTACAAGGGGAATATTATTTCCCCTTTTTTATTATAAATTATTGTAAAGTATAAAAATTATTAATTGTTTTTATTTTACAATTTTTTAATTTATAAATTCTGTTTAGTATTTAAAAGCTAATTAATCATAAAAATAATTAAAGAATAATAACTCGTTAACGCCTTTTGCAAAGGGGTATTAATTATAAAAAAATACGGCTAAAATTAACCTAAGTAGTAGGAAAAATGTAAAAAAATGATATAGAAATAGTTGATATCCAATTATTGCATTGTATATATTTATAATATTGCATAAATTAAATTTTAATTAATTTTATAACTGGGAGATATGATGCTAAAGATTTTTTCGATACTTATGATATTTATATTAGTAGTTAATTTTACAATTACGGGGCAAGAGGGATATAGCATACATCAACTTGATAAGAATACTTACGGTAAAAATTTTGAATCCGGAAAAGATGATTCTCAATTTATTAATAAAGAAATTATTCCTTTAAATACAAATAAATCAAAAGGCCTAAACAAAGCAGTATTCGGATATCTTCCTTATTGGGAGTACTCTAACGGTGCTCAGTACAACTTAAAATATGATTTATTAACACATATTGCATGTTTTGATTTTGCAGCTTCCACAACGGGAGCTTTAAGCAATCCAAGCGGATGGCCATGGACTTCGTTAATGAATACTGCCCACTCAAAAGGTGTTAAAATAATTATGTGTGTAACCAATTTTACCGGTAGTGAAATTCACACAATATTAACTACTCAATCAGTTAAAGAGACCTTTTTTCAAAATGTTGTATCAAAGATTCAAACATATAACATGGATGGTGTAAATATAGATTTTGAAGCACTTTTAGCAGCAGATCGAGGTACTTTAATAAACACTTTTATGACTGAATTGACCGATTACGTACATACTCAATTACCAGGAAAAGAAGTATCGTTTGCCGGACCTGCAGTAAATTGGTCAGGATGGAATTTTGCCGGTTTGGCAAATAGTTGCGACTATATATTTATTATGGGATACGATT
>CALGLM010000094.1 GCA_937930275.1 uncultured Ignavibacteria bacterium | reverse complement strand
CCCATGCCGCCTAAAGTTGCAATTGCAATAATAAATGTAAGTTCCATTTTATTCGCTCCGTAAATATTTCTTAAAACCTGAAGACATAATAATTTTACCGTTTGTATCCACAATTATGCCTTCAACATCTTTAATTTTTTCTATTATTTCAAGTCCTTTTTCCGGTCCTGCAACAAAAACTCCGGTAGAAAGATAATCGGCAATAGCAGCGTTATTTGCAATAATTGTAACTGCTTCACACCTATCTATCGGGTATCCGGTCAAAGGATCAATTATATGACTGAATTGTTTTCCGTTTGCCTTAAAAAACCGTTCGTAATCTCCGCTGGTTGCAACACCTTTTCCGTTTATAATTAAAGTACCTAATAACATATTCTTTTTTCTTGGGTGCTGTATTCCTACCGTCCAATTTCTTCCGGCTCCGAAAATCTCACCTCCGGTATTTATTAAGTACTCCTTAATACCGTATTTTTCAAATACTTTTTTTGCAACATCGGCAGCATAGCCGGGCAGCATTGCATTAAAGCTTATTTTTATTCCGTTTGGTTTATATATTATGCTATCCGAAATAAACTTAATATTTTTCCAACCGGTTTTTTTTACTGCATTTGCTATTGCCACCGAATCAGGAATATGAGGATTGTTTTTCTCAAAACCTATCAAGTCAATTAAATTGCCTATTGCTGCATCAAAGTTTCCGTTTGTAGCTTTATAAGCTTCATCACAAATTAACATTAATTTATACGTTTCATTATCAACATGAATAGTATCTTTGTTAATATTATTTATTCTGAATATATAATTATCAGTTTTATAAGTCGAGTACTTTTGATTTAATTTTTCAACTTCTTTTATTGCTTCGGTAATAGCCTTATTTGCAATTTCTTTAGATACTCCGGCAACTTGATACTCCATAATTGTGCCCATGGAAACAGTTTCCCTTTTTACTAAATCATCTTGCTTATTGCAACCGAAAATAAAAAAAACTAATAAAATTAATATCTTTAAATAATATTTCACTTCCATTCCGTATAATTAAATGGTTATTAAACCGGCAAAACCCATAAAAGCCAATGCAAGTAATCCGGCAACAATTAAAGTAATCGGAGCACCTCTAAACGGTTTTGGAACGTCTGCCAAGTCAAGTTCTTCTCTAATACCTGCCATAATAATTAGTGCAAGCGTAAAACCGACACCTACGCCAAAACCATAAACAATACTTTGGGCAAAGTTGTATTCTTTTAACACAATAAACAACGCTAACCCTAAAATTGCACAGTTGGTTGTTATTAATGGTAAAAATATACCCAATGCACGATATAACGGTTGGCTAACTTTTTTAATTACCATTTCCACAAATTGAACAAGAGATGCAATTACAAGAATAAATGCCACATATTGTAAGTAATCTAAATGATTTGGCAGTAATATTAAGTTATAAATTAACCAACTAACAATTGCCGTAATTACCATAACAAAAGTAGTAGCTATACCCATTGAAAAAGCAGAAGATATTTTATTGGATACACCTATAAAAGGACAAATACCTAAAAAATAAGCTAAAACAAAGTTGTTAATTAATGCGGACGAAACAAATAATAAAATTAATCCTTCCATATTATGCCTCCGTCTCGTTTACAAGTTTTTTAGAAGCAATATATTTATCGAAAATTGCTTTTCTTTCATTTTCTTTTTTCTTTTCAATATAAGCATTAGAAAATCCCATTAGCAACCCGTATGTAATAAAAGCGCCAGCGGGTAAAATCATTATTAACCAAGGAGTAAAACCATCAGGTAAAACGTGCATTCCCATAATAGTTCTATTTCCCAAAACTTCTCTAATACTTCCTATAACAAAAAGAGCACCTAAAAATCCCGTACCCATTCCCAAAGCATCCAAAATACTTCTAAATACTCCGTTTTTTGATGCAAAAGCTTCGGCACGTCCTAAAATTATGCAATTAACCACAATTAAGGGGATGTACGGTCCCAAACTTTTACTCATTGCCGGAAATTGAGCTTTCATTACTAAATCTACAATAGTAACAAAACCGGCAACAATAACAATATAAGCTGCAATACGTACTTGGTTAGGTATCAGTTTTCGTACCATAGAAATAATCATAGAAGAAAAAACAAGAACGAATGTTGTTGCTAAAGCCATGGCGATACCGTTCATGGCTGATACGGTAACAGCTAATGTAGGACAAGTACCCAATATTTGTTTAAAAGTCGGGTTTTGTTCCCATAAACCTTTTGTATATTCTTTAATAAAACTTACATTTTTCATTTTTCACCTCCGGCAATCGCACTTTCCGATAATTTTTTTATACCGTCATTTAATATTGCAACAACTGATTTAGAAGAAATGGTAGCACCGGTTATAGTTTGTATCTGATTTTCTTTTTCCGGTTTTGAACCTTTAACCCACTCTATTAACGGTTGAGTTATTAATTTAAGAAATTGACCTCTAAATTCGTCATCAACTATTTTAGCTCCTAAGCCGGGTGTTTCGGACTGCTCTAATATTTCCAATCCGGTTAGCTCTTTTAAATCATTTTTAATTCCGAACATTAATCTAATTTTCCCCTGAAATCCGTTCCCTTCATAAGGCATTGCATATCCCAATGCTTTTCCGGAATCATCATAAACCTTATAAACTTCAATAGTTTTAATATCAAGTTTTTCAAATCTTTTAGCTTCGGGTTGAACTTTGTAAATAGCTTCTTCGGTATCTTTCTTTTTATTTATTTCTATTTTAGGTGCAGCCCAACCGGCTACATACGAAAGCAACGCACCTACAAGAGAACCTATAATAGTTAAAGTTGCTATCATGTGAATCGTCTGTTTCATTTTACCTCCCCAAATATACGTGGTTTTGTATATCTATTAATTAAAGGTACAAATGCATTCATAAATAAAATTGCATACATCATTCCTTCGGGCAAACCTCCAAACACCCTAATTACCACAACTACAACTGAAATTCCCGCACCATAAATCCACATTCCTTTACCTGTAATAGGTGATGTAACCCAATCGGTAGCCATAAAAAACGTACCAAACATAAAACCACCGGCAAGCATATGAAACAACGGCGAAGGATATTTAGCAGGGTCTAAGGCAAAAACAAGTCCGCCAAAAACCAGCATACTTAAAAACATAGCTAACGGTACTCGATAATTTACAATACCAATTGCAATTAAAAAAACACCGCCAATTAAAATTGCAATGGCGGAAGTTTCACCTATTGAACCTCCTGTATTTCCCAAAAACATGTTCAGGAAATCAGTTGTTTTATGGTCAAATTTAAAAAATGCAAGCGGAGTTGCAGATGTTACAGTATCTACGGCTAAATTATTTTTTGTCCAAGTAGTCATTTGAACCGGAAATGCAGCTTGCAAAAATGCACGTCCAATTAATGCCGGATTAAAAATATTGTATCCAAGTCCGCCAAAAATTTCTTTTCCTATTGCAATAGCAAAAATTGCACCCAATGCAGTAGAGGATAGAGAAAAATTAGGAGGTAAAATAAGTCCTAATAATAAACCGGTAATAACGGCACTTCCGTCCGTTAAGGTTGCTTTACGTTTTCTAATCGATTTAACGGCATATTCCGTACCCAAACAAAAAATAACACTTACTCCGATAATAAGTAGCTGATATAATCCAAAAGAAATAATACCGGCAATTAAGGAAGGAATTAATGCTGCAACAACAAGCCACATTGCTTGTTTAGTATTCCACCTGCTGTGTACATGAGGACTGCTTGTTAAATCGAGTTTATAAGTCGGATTTTCTGTCAATTGTTCTGTATTTGTTGACATATTCACTCTTTATTTAAACTTCAAATTATGTTAATTAAATTTATGCTGTTTTTCTTTCGCGTTGTAATTTTAACACCTTTTGTTTACCTAAACGAATCCACTGCACTAACGGAATATTAGCCGGACATGTATATGTACAAGTTCCACACTCCATGCAAACAGTAATTCCAAGGTTCTCGGCTTCTTCCAATTTGTCTAATTGCGAAAGTTTTGCCAAACGCGTCGGTTCTAACCCTAAAGGACAGACTCCCACACACATTCCGCATCTTAAACACGGAGTTTCTTCATGGTCATTTATTTCTTCTTCGGTTAAAACTAAAATTCCCGAAGTTGCTTTCATAACAGGAGCTGCAAAATCGTATTGGGCTACTCCCATCATAGGACCGCCTACAACAACTTTATTTGCTTTTTCATTAACTCCGCCGCAATATTCAAGCACGTCAGCTAATGTTGTACCTACCGGTACAAGCAAATTTTTGGGTTCATTAATTCCTTTTCCGCTAACGGTTAAAGAAGCAATTGTTAATGGTTCGCCTTTAACAACCGCATCATAAACAGCAACCGAAGTTGAAATATTTTGTATTACTACTCCTACATCCATAGGCAGTTTACCCGGCGGAACTTCTTTTCCCGTAACTGCTTTAATTAACATTTTTTCAGCACCTTGCGGATATTTTGTTTTTACTACTTCAACAGAAATATTAGGATAATTGACTATGGCTTGTTTCATAATGTGGATTGCTTCGGGTTTATTATCTTCAATACCTACAGCTCCTTTTTCAACATTTAGGGCGCGCATCATCAAAACAAGACCTTTAAGAACTTCATCTGTTCTTTCAATCATTAATCGATTATCGCGTGTTAAATAAGGTTCGCATTCGCATCCGTTAAGTATAACAACGTCAATAGTCTTATCTTTAGGAGGTGATAATTTTACATAAGTCGGAAACGAGGCTCCTCCTTGTCCAACAATTCCGGCAATTTTAACTCTTTCTCTAATCATATCTCCCGTAACGGAAGTAAAATCCAAAGGTTCAAAATTTTCGTATTCGTTCGAATCTGCCGCTTCAATAACAATAGCATCTTTCGGAAATCCGGAAACATTTGCACCTTTTGTAATTTTTGTTACTTTACCGCTAACGGAACTATGGATTGCAGCCGAAATAAAACCGTCTGCTTCCGCCAATAAACTTCCGGCTTTTACTGCATCTCCTTTTTTCACAACCGGCTTTGCCGGTTTACCCAAGTGCTGATTAAGGGGAATAATAATCTGCTTTGGGTTGGGCATTAGTTCAAACGCCAAGTTTTCGGTTAGCTCCTTAAACTCGTTTGGATGAACACCGCCTTTAAATGATTTCTTTCCGGTAAATAATCCCATACTTCTTTCTTTAGTTTATTTGTAAATTGTATTTGTTGTTAATTATATAAAAGAATATCTTTATCCTATTTAAGTGCAAACAAAGTTGCTGCTTTATCTAAAAAGTTAATTGTTTTGTTATTTGTATCGGAAGCTGCAAATTGCATAAAATTCGTTTTATTAAACATATAAACTGTGCTAAATTCACTATGATTAACTTATAAATTTTTTATAAATAAACCAAATAAAATCGATAACAACATCTTAAAATATATATAAATAATAATACGATATTTCGTCCTTTAAAATGAACTTTCTTTTAGTTTGTCATGTTATGCCTAAAAGCCATTAAATTAAAGGTGAAAACATGAATAACACCCGTTATTTAAGACTGACCGAAGCCGAAAAACAAAAACATATTGATTTTGAAACTTTGGCTGTACCGCACAAAGATGCTTTGTATAACTTCGCTTTAAAAATGACAAACGATACAGACGAAGCCGATGACCTTTTACAGGAAACATTCTTAAAAGCTTTTAAATATTTTGATAAATTTGAACGCGGAACA
Source organism: uncultured Ignavibacteria bacterium (assembly GCA_937930275.1). Lineage (GTDB taxonomy): Bacteria > Bacteroidota > Ignavibacteria > Ignavibacteriales > Melioribacteraceae > JAEXOD01. The sequence continues at coordinate 5,557 of CALGLM010000094.1, read as the reverse complement.
AACTGTAAAGCTTGGCTTTATAGCATAATGCGAAATACTTACATTAACGATTATAGAAGAGAACAAAAATTACCCGGTAAGGTTGATTACGACGACATACAAAACTTTTACGAAAACATCAAAGAAACCGAAGTTGAATACGGTCATATTGTAGAAGATGCTTTTAGTAATACTTTAAATGATGAAGTAACCGAAGCAATATCCGATTTACCAAAAGATTTCCAAACTATTATATTATTAAGCGATGTTGAAGGCTTTACTTACGAAGAAATTGCCGAATTTCTTTCCTGCCCTATCGGCACGGTACGCAGCAGATTGCATCGAGCACGAAAAATGCTTTACTCAAAATTGTATGATTACGCTAAAACAACAGGTTATATAGAAAATTAGACTTTTATAAAAAAAATTATATAAATTAAATAAAAGAGCCAAATAAATATTTGGCTTTTTTTTTTAATTAACTTATATTTATTTACTTAAAACATATTAATAATATCGGCAGAATATTTAAAATGAACTCAATAACAAATAAAGACAACCTTGTATTAATTGTTGACGACAATTATAAAAACATTCAATTATTAGGAAATGTTTTACGAGGCGAAAACTTAGATATTGCCGTTGCAACAAACGGAATTCATGCATTACAAATTGTTAGAGAAGTAGTGCCGGATTTAATATTGCTTGATATAATGATGCCGGAAATGGACGGATACCAAGTTTGCAAAACATTAAAAGACGATCCGTTGACAGCCGAAATTCCGGTTATTTTTTTAACGGCAAAAACCGAAGCAGAGGATATTATTAAAGGTCTTTCGCTTGGCGCCGTTGATTATGTTGCCAAACCTTTTAATGCCCAAGAATTATTAATAAGGGTTAAAACGCACTTAGCCTTACAAAATTCTAAAGAGGAATTAAAAAAATCTAATGCCGAAAAAGATAAATTCTTTTCAATTATTGCTCACGATTTAAAAAATCCGTTTATTACAATGCTTGGTTTTTCCAGCATGCTTGTAACAGATTATTACGATTTTACCGATGACGAACGAATTAATTACTTGCGCGAAATGGAAGGGGTTGCTAAAAAATCGTACGAATTACTTGAAAACTTATTACAATGGAGCCGTTCTCAAACAGGCAGGTTAGAGTTTCATCCTATTGAATTTGATTTAACGGACGTTGTTAAAGATACTTTAGAACTCCTTGACCCGCAAGCAAAATCCAAAGAAATAATCCTTTCGGATTTACTTACCGATAAAAACATTATTTATGCCGATATTGAAATGATTAGAACCGTAGTTAGAAATATTTGCAGTAATGCAATTAAATTTACAAATAGAAAGGGAAATATAATTATTTCTGCTATAAGTAATAATAAATCCGTTAAGTTAAAAATTAAAGATGACGGAATAGGTATGGATAATAAAACCTTAAACGGGTTGTTCAGTCTTTCCACTCATAACTCGCGAAAAGGGACAATGAACGAAAGCGGTACCGGATTAGGATTAATATTGTGCAAAGAATTTATTGAAAGAAATAACGGTTTAATCGAGGTTTCCAGCATGTTAAACGAAGGAACCGAATTTACTATTAGTTTGCCGGTTCCTTTACAAAAAATTTAATTTACGCCGATTATTCGTTTACCAATAATTTTTCAATGTAGTTTTTGTAATACGAATTAGGCATTTCTTTTAGCAAAGCAATTAGTTGTTCTCTGTTTATAAAATTTTTAGCGTATGCAATCTCTTCTAAACAACCAACTTTTAAACCTTGTCTATCTTCAATTACACCAAAAAAATTAGCAGCTTGCAATAAAGCTTCCGGAGTACCGGTATCAAGCCATGCAACACCTCTACCAATTTTTTCTACCATTAATTCTCCTAATTCCAAATAAGTACGGTTAACATCGGTTATTTCGAGTTCACCGCGTGCAGAGGGTTTTAAATTTTTTGAAATTTCTACGACTTTATTATCATAAACATACAAGCCGGGAACTGCAAAATTGGATTTTGGTTGTTTTGGTTTCTCTTCAATAGATAGCGCTTTCCCGTCTTTACCAAATTCAACTATTCCGTATCTTTCAGGGTCGTTAACTTGATAAGCGAAAATAGTTGCTCCTTGCTTATTGTTTTCCAAAGCATTATATAAAAAGTCTAATTTACCGTAAAAAATATTATCACCAAGAATAAGTGTTACACTATCATTTCCTATAAATTTTTCACCTAAAATAAACGATTCCGCTATTCCGTTCGGGGCATCTTGAACTTTATATTCAATGTTTAATCCTAAACTATTACCGTTATCAAATAACTTTTGATATAATGGTATCGTTTCGGCATTACTAATTATTAATATATCTTTTATGCCGCCTAACATTAAAATAGAAACCGGATAATAAATTAAAGGTTTATCATAAATCATTGTTAACTGCTTGCTATATACTTTTGTAATAGGATATAAACGAGTACCCGCGCCGCCTGCTAATACTATTCCTTTCATATACACCTTTATAAAAATTTAGAATAACAATAAATTACAAATTTAATATAAATTAAACAATTTATACGGATAAATTATTTTTTTTGGTTTCTAATTCTTCCCATCTATCGTATAACAATTTTACTTGCTTTTTTGCCTCTTCTAAATTTTTGTTAAGTTCGTTAGTTTTTGTGGCATAAAGCTCGTAAAAATTTGGATGCATAAAAATGTCTTCTATTTTTTTAACTTCTTCTTCTGCTTCAATAATCTTTTCTTCTATGGTTTCAAGTTCTTTATTTTCCATATAAGAAAGTTTTTTTTGCTTTGGTTTTGATTGTGCCACCTCAACCTTTACCGTTTTTACTTGTTCAACTTTCTCGCTTAGCCTAATATTCCTTTTTTCAATATAATAATCGTAATTACCCTCGCTAAAATATAAATTACCCTCTTCTTCAAATGCTAAAATACCGTTGCAAATTCTATTCAAAAAAAATCTATCGTGACTTACGATTATTAAACAACCCTTAAAGTCAATTAAAGCTTCTTCCAAAATACGTAATGTCGGTAAATCTAAATCGTTTGTAGGTTCATCCAATATTAAAAAGTTTCCGCCCTTTTTAATAATTTTAGCTAAAGTAAGCCTGCTTCGTTCTCCTCCGCTTAACCTTCCTACTTTAGTGTTTATTCTATCATCGGTAAATAAAAAGCGTTTTAAATAAGTCCATACTTTTAACGTTTGTTTACCAAAAAACACAAAATCGTTTCCGTCCGCAATTGATTCTATTACGGTTTGTTCATCATTTAAAATTAATCTTTCTTGGTCAATATAATTAAACTCGGTTTTCTCTCCCTTTTCTATTTCACCGGAAACAGGTTTAATTAAACCCAAAATTGCTTTTAATAAAGTGGTCTTTCCTACTCCGTTTTTACCTATAATTCCTAATTTACGTCCGGGTTCAAAAACAAAATCAAAATTATTAACCAATTTTTTTTCGCCGATATCAACGGAAATGTTTTTAATATTTAGAACCGTATTTCCCAATTTTTCCGGTTCGGGCACAACAAGGTCAACAAATTGTTCATAAGTAAATTTCTTTTGCTCAAGCACTTCATAGTATTTATCTAACCTGCTTTTCGATTTTGTTCTTCTGGCTTTTGGACCTCTTACAACCCATTCAAGTTCTCGCCTTAAAAAGTTTTGCCTCTTTTCTTCTTCAACTTCCGCAATAGCTTCTCTTTCGGTTTTGTTTATTAAATAATCGGTATAATTACCTTGATGTGAGAAGAAAACACCGTTATTTAATTCTACAATTCTATTCGCAATTCTATCTAAAAAATACCTATCATGGGTAACAAAAATGCAAGTACCGGAATAATTTGCCAAATACTCTTCAATATACTCAATTGAATCAGTATCCAAATGGTTGGTTGGTTCATCCAAAATTAATAAATCAGGTTTTGCTATTAAGGCACGACAAAGGGCAACTCTTCTTTTTTCACCTCCGCTCAAGTTTTTTATAATTAAATCTTTACCCGGAGCATGTAGTTCTTTTATTAACCTTGTAATATTATTATCTAAATTCCATCCGTCCAGCAGTGTAATTTGTTCTTCTAAAACCGACCGATGTTTTGAATCATAACTCAAATTTTCATATTTGTTAATCAGTTCGATAATTCTTTCGGCTCCGGTAATAATATTATGATAAACACTCGCATCTTCATACAAGGTAAACTCTTGAGATAAAAAGCCTATTACCAAATCTTTTCTTTTCGCAACATTTCCGTAATCAGAAGGCATTACACCGGCTATAATTTTCAGAAACGATGATTTACCTGCTCCGTTTCTTCCTATTAAACCTATTCTATCCCCTTCATGAATACTTAATGTCGCTTTATCAAGTATAACATGCTGTCCGTAGTGAAGTTCTAAATCTTGTGCCGTTAAAATAACGGGAGCTACATTTTCGCTCATTATTCCTCTTTATAAATTAAAGTAAATACAAATTTACAAAAATAATGAATAGCTTGGAAGGGATAAGTTAATAAAGCAATTAGAACAAAATTATAAAAAAGCGGTTAATATTAAAAGTTAAACAAATTAAATAAAACTAATTTTAATTACTTGGTTTTATTTTCTAACTTTTTAACTACTTGTAAGCCGATTAATGATTTTAGTTGAATAATTGCAGTCTCGTTTAATTTTTTCAATCTTTCGCTTGCAGGAAAATTCATCCTAATTAGTTCAGCATTCAAACTTTCCAAATTAGCTAAAACAAGCAATTGTTCAACACTGCTAAAATCTCTTAAATTTCCCTCTGTATCGGGATTTTCGTTTCTCCATTCCCGTGCAGTTTTACCAAATAATGCAACGTTTAATAAATCTGCCTCGTTGACATAAATATAATTAATCTGCTCTTTTGTTAAAGTTTTCGGTATTATATTGTCTTTAACGGCATCGGTATGAATTCGATAATTTATCTTAGACAGCGTTCGGCTTAAGTTCCAATCTAATGAATTTCTCTTATTTTCTTCATCTTTTAAGCGTTGAAATTCTTTCATAAGATATAGTTTAAATTCCGGACTTAACCAACTTCCAAATTCAAAAGCAATATCTTTATGTGCAAAAGTACCGCCACCGTATCTACCGGAACGGGATTCAATTCCGATAGCATCTGTAGCTTCAATCCATTTTTTGGGTGTAAGATGAAAACTATTTAACCCAACTTACTTTTTAAAGGTCTCGAATTCGCCACCTTTAAATTTTGGATTATGAATTTGCTCCCATATTCCAATAAACTCTAAAGTGTTTCTATTTCTCATCCAGCTGTATATAAGATCATCACCCCCGAATCTTTTTGCCATATCAGTTAAACAAATAAAATTTTCGTTATCATTTTTAAATATGATAATTTCAGTGCCCAAAACATTAATTTTTGATTTTTTTTCTTTTACTATGTCTTTTTTCCTCAAAACCACTAAATTTAATTTTTTGTAAAAATATAAAATTGCCAAGGTCGTAGTTTCAAGGCAGCAACGTCATTAAAAACAGCTTTTTTACCCGAAATAAAATTAGTAAACT
>CALGLM010000093.1 GCA_937930275.1 uncultured Ignavibacteria bacterium | reverse complement strand
TGAGTGCAATTAAATTTAATATCATTAAAACTTATCATAATAAACAACAATTAAACTTTTTTAGATTTTATATTATATTCTTTTTCGTCAAAATTTGTATGAACCATAAATTCGCCGAGTAATCCGGTCGAAAAGAATTGGATACCTACTATCATTAATAACATTCCCAAAAATAATAGAGGACGATTGCTTAAAGCAACATGATGGAAGTACCACTCGTACGATAAATATAAGCTAACCAAAAAACCTATAAAAAACGAAAGGGCTCCTAAAAAGCCGAACAAATGCATCGGACGCTTTGTATAACGAGTTGTAAACATTACGGTAATTAAATCCACAAACCCTTTAAAGAATCTTGAAATACCAAATTTTGTTTTACCAAACTGGCGCGCATGGTGCTTAACCGCAATTTCGCTAACGGTAAATCCCTGCCACTTTGCTAAAACCGGTAAATATCTGTGCATTTCGCCGTACACTTTTATACTTTTAACAACCTCTTTTTTATAGGCTTTTAATCCGCAATTAAAATCATGCAATTTAATTCCGCTCATCATTCCGGTAATAGAATTGAAAAGACGTGACGTATATTTTTTAATAAAAGGGTCATAACGTTTCTTTTTCCAACCGCTTACAAGGTCATATCCTTCATTAATTTTATCAATTAAATTCGGAATTTCTGCCGGATCATCTTGTAAATCGGCATCCATTGTAATAATAATATCCCCTGTTGCATGACTAAAACCTAAGGATAATGCAGCCGATTTTCCGTAATTCTTTCTAAAACTAATATATTTTACATTCTTATCGTTATGGCAAAGCTCTTTAATCACATTCAACGAGTTATCAGTACTGCCGTCATCAACAAAAATTATTTCATAATCCGGCTTTCCCATTTTATTAAATGAAAATATTATTTGTTCGTATAACGGATTAAGCGATTCTTCTTCATTAAATAAAGGGACTATTACCGAAATTTTATAACGTTCGGTAGTTTTATTTTTAATCGTTTTTATATCGCTTATATTTTCTGCAGTCACTTTCCTTTTAGGTCTGTGATAATATCTGCGAGGTTTTGAACCTTTTGGAATGTTACTGTTTTGTTGATTGTTTTCCAAGATTTTCCTGACTATGGTATTCTAAAAATATTTAAACTCAAAATTAAAAGAATAATATAATAAAATCAAATAAATTGGCTAAATAAATTCATTACATTTTTTTACTTTTTAGTTAGGTATAATTTTTTTATCTTTTACGATAATAATTAAATTGTTTATGAAAATTAATCCCAAACGTAAAATCGGGTTTTTACTTGTAATTATTATCATTTTTCCAATTTTGTTGTTTTCGGCATATCAGCTTTATTATTTAAACGAAGATGCCAAAAGCATACAACAAATGTATGATAACCAAATTGAAACAATAATTTTTTCATTAAATCAGTTTTCTGAAGATTTTATCGGAAGAAAAAGAGCCGAACTTGAAAATTTTTACTTTTTCAGTAATAGCGACTAGATCGGAAGAGCACACGTCTGAACTCCAGTCACCGTACGTAATCTC
>CALGLM010000092.1 GCA_937930275.1 uncultured Ignavibacteria bacterium | reverse complement strand
TATATTTTTTGTCTTAATAGGAATGTTATTTAATTTTTATTTCGTATTGAATAATGTATGGTATGTAATTGCATTAAGTTCTTTATTAATAATCATAAAGATTGTTTTGGCAACAATTTCGGGAAAATTGTTAAAGTTACCTTTAAGAGTTGCCGTATATACAGGATTAAGTATTAGTTCAATAGGAGAATTTTCGTTTATTTTGGCTAAAGAGGGGATTAATTTAGGAATAATAAACGATAATATTTATCAAATGTTTTTAGCAGTTTCAATTATTACTATTGCTGCAGTACCATTTTTGATGAAATATCAGTCAAAAATTATGGATTTAATTGAAAAAAGGATGAAAATAAAACATAATTCAACAAATATTGATGTAGATAAAACCAAATTAACTGACCATTTAATAATAGTGGGATACGGTGTAAATGGGAATAATTTAAGTAAAGCAGCAATATTTTCAAATATACCTTACGTTGTTTTAGATATAAATCCGGATACGGTTACTCGTGAAAGCAAAAAAGGAGTACCAATTTATTACGGAGATGCAGCAACTGAAGGGGTTTTAGAAGCAATGAATATACGTGAAGCAAGAATAATTGTTATAGCGATAAATGAACCATATGCAGTTAGAAGAGTTGTAAGTTTAGCAAAAAGTATTAATAAAAATGTACATGTTATTGTAAGAACAAGGTACATAAGCGAAATAAAAGGACTTATTTCATTAGGAGCAGATGAGGTAATACCTGAAGAATACGAGACAAGTATTGAAATATTTACAAGAGTGTTATTAAAATATTTAATACCGTTAGAAGAAATAGAAAGTTTTATTGATGACATAAGAGCGAATAGCTACAAAATGTTTAGAATGAGTCCGACAAAAAGGAAAAAATATATTTTTGATGTTCCGGAAGTAACTATTTCATCTATTAAAGTGGGGAAAAAAAGTAAAATACTTTATAAATCATTGGCGGAATTAAATTTTAGGAATAAATATAAAGCTTCCGTGTTAGTAATAAGAAAAGGAAGAAATATTATATCAAATCCGGATAAGGATTATAAGATTGAACCGGATGACGTATTGTATGTATATTGCGAGCCAAATAAAATTAACGAATTAAGAGGAATATTAAACGATAAATGAGAGAAATATGAAATATTATATTATAATTTTTTTATTTTTGCTAACTTACTGTGCACCTACACTTGAGTTATATACTTTTCCGGTAACATCAAAATCCCGAGTTATAGATAAATCAATCGGTTCGTTAAATTGGATTGATGACCCAAAAATTAAAGTAATTAAAGTAAGAAGAAACGGGAAAGACATATTAAAATTAACGGGAAATTTTACGTTTACGGAAAAAGATACAGTCTATATTATAGGAAAAAGTACAAACAAAAGTTACATTAAATTATTTTTTGAATAGATGAGGAATATTATGAAAAAAATGTTATTACTATTTGTCTTATTTTATACCGGAATATATTATGCGTGTACTACGGCAATAATTTCGGGGAAATATACAAAAGACGGAAGACCACTTTTATGGAAGCATAGAGATGCAGGTGAAGAAGATAACGTAATAAAATATTTTAATGATTCAAAATATTATTATATCGGTTTAGTTAACGCAAGTGATAAAAACGGAGAAAATGTATGGGCAGGTTGTAATGAATACGGATTTGCAATTATGAATTCCGCATCATATAATTTAATAGAAGAAGATACAATCGATTATATAGACCAAGAAGGCAAATTAATGAAAAAAGCACTTGGTGAATGCAAAACGCTTGAAGATTTTGAAAATATGTTAAAAACAATGCCCAAGCCCTTAGGCGTACAGGCAAATTTTGGCGTAATTGATGCAACCGGAGGTGCTGCCTATTATGAAACAGATCAGTTTACTTTTACTAAAATAGACGCCAATGATTCTAAAATAGCTCCGTTTGGATACGTTGTTAGAACAAACTATTCATTTACCGGAAACCCCGAAACCGGTTACGGATATATACGTTATAATACGGCAAATAAATTATTATATACTGCAAGTGCAATGGGTAATCTTACTCCGGAATATATTATAAATAATTGTTCACGAAGTTTATTCCACTCGTTATTGGGAATAGATTTAAGTGAGGAATCATCAAAATCGGGATTTGTGCAGTTTCAAGATTATATTCCGAGAACAAGCAGTGTTGCCTCTATAGTTATTCACGGAATTAAAAAAGGTGAAGACATAAAAGATATGATAATGTGGTCAGTAGTCGGATTCCCTTTGACCTCTGTTTCAGTGCCAATATTTGTATTTAATAAAAATAAGTTACCGGAAATTGTAAGCGGCACAACGGAAGGCAAATCATTATTGTGTAGCTACTCGCTAAAGTTAAAGGAAACGTTATTTCCTATTAAAAGGGGAAACGGGGGGAATTATATAAAGATTGATAAGTTAATAAATTCAAATGGTACGGGAATTTTAACAAAGGTAACAGAAATTGAAAAAGGGGTAATTAAAATTACAAACAGAATTATTAAAAGTAAATATGACGAAAATAATATTAATATGTTATATAGTGAAATTGATAAATATATAAAAGAAAAGTATGAGGAAAATTTTAATATTAATTAATAATTATATACGGGTTTCAAGGAATAAAAAGGAAGATCTTCGCTTAAGTGAATATTAATGGGCTCAATATTTGCAGAAATTGTATTAATTAAAATACCGGAGCATAAGTTATCGTTTAAATTATCGATTGCTGCTCCGGCATTTGAGAAGAGTATATTTTTCCGTTCGTAGCTTTTTAATTCATGACTGTGTCCGTGTAATACGAAATTAATATTACCCTTTGAAAATAGTTTTATTAATTTTTTCTTTCCTCTAAGTTTCATGGTGTGTTTTTCAATGCTATTCCATATTGAACTATAAGATGACGTTGATTCAACATTATTTTTATAAAAATGATGATGGGATAATATTATTTTAACTTTGTCCTTAATTAAAGGATTATTTAATATTCCGGATATATTTGAATAATCAGTTGAACTTACTTTACCGTTGGAAGCAAAAGGATTTAGTATTTTACCGTAAAAATCAATTGTATTTATAACAATAAATGCAACGTCATTTACTACTTTAAGGACTGGGAATAAATTAGGAAAAGAAGCCGAAGAACCAATAAATAAATCGGCAAAAACATTATAAAATTGTTTTACTTTTAGAAGATAGTCAGTATTTAAACATCTGGAAGGAAAAGAAAGTATATCTAAAGCAGTTTGAACTCCGCCATATATATCATGATTTCCTATTGTAAGAGTAACAAGATTTTTATCGTATATACCGTATGAAAGTAAAAGTTTACGAAGGTACACCCAATCTTCGGGATTACCGTTGTCGGAAATATCGCCGGTTATTACAAGATGATCATATTTATTTTCAACAAAGTGTTTTAACAACTTTCTGGTTTTAATAATATTATTACGCTTATAAAGCTTACATAAATGCAAATCTGATATGTGGAATATTTTCATACAAAATTATTAATGTTAGTGCAAAAATATAAGTCTAATGTTAATTAATTATTACTTAAGTATTAATTAATTGTTAAGGCAAATAGATTTAACATTAACTTAAAGTTAAGGTAATATTGGCTTAACAGCACAATAATTAATATTTGTTAAATTGTATAAAATATTTTGGACGAATAATGTTAGAAATTGAAAAAATACTCGAAGAAAAATTGCAAAACACCGTTGTTACTAAGTACTCTTTTTCAAAAAAGATAATATTTAATTTTATAAAAAAAATACTTTATACCAAAAGGCTAAATCAGTTCTTAAATACTAATAAAAATAAATACGGAATTGAAATAATTGATGAATTATTTGAAATGCTTAATTTTACTTATAAAGTATCAAATAAGGATATAAAAAAAATTCCTGCAGAAGGAAGATTAATTGTAATAGCAAATCATCCGATAGGCAGTCTTGACGGGCTTGCATTATTAAAACTTATTTATGAAATAAGGAAAGACGTTAAAATAATTGTTAACGACATTCTATATTCAATTGATAATTTAAAAGAATATTTTATACCGGTTAATGTTTTCGGAAGGCAAATAAAGCGTGATAGTATAGATGAGATTGGTAATCAATTAGAGAGCGAGGGGGCATTAATTATATTTCCGGCAGGCGAAGTATCACGACTAAAGTGGTTTACGGTAACCGATAAAAAATGGAATAGCGGAGCAGTAAGTTTTGCAAAAAAATATAAATCGCCCATATTACCGATTTATATAGATGCTAAAAACACGTGGTATTTTTATATTATCTCTTCAATTAATAAAATGTTTTCGACATTTCTGTTAATTCACGAAATGTTTAATAAAAAAGATAAAACGATCAATATTTTAATAGGCGACCCCATACCTGCAAAATCATTTACGGAAAATTTAATAACAGTATTTTATCAAACTAAACTATTGCGAAAACATTTGTACAATTTGCGAAAACCAAATAAAAATATTTTTGTGACGGAAAAAAATATTATACATCCGATTGATAGGAAATTGATAAAAAAAGAAATAAATAAGTCAAACATACTTGGTACAACAGATGATAATAAAAAAATCATTTTAACTAACAAAAAAGATTCGCCAAACACATTAAATGAAATTGCACGACTAAGAGAATTAACTTTTCGTAAAGTCGGTGAAGGTACAGGTAAAAGGTATGATCTGGATTTTTATGACGAACATTACTATCACTTAATAGTTTGGGATGAATCCGAGTTGGAAATTGTGGGTGCATATCGCTTGGGATTTGGGAATGAAATAATGCATAAACAAGGTATTGGCGGGTTTTATACAAATTCACTATTCAATTTTAGTCCTGATTTTACTAATAAAATATTGCCGAGTGCTATTGAATTGGGAAGAAGTTTTGTTCAAAAAAAATACTGGAATACGAATGTCCTTTTTTATCTTTGGCAAGGAATCGGAGCGTTTTTGGCTACAAATCCCCAAGTAAAATACTTATTCGGAGGTGTAAGCATAAGCAATAGTTATCCTTTGGAAGTAAGACAAATGATAGTTTATGTTTATAGAAAATGGTTCGGAGAGAAAGAGGATGTAGTTGAATCTAAAAACAGGTTTGTAATTCCTGAATCGGAATTAATAAAATACAATACTATTTTTACCGGAAATTCATTTAAAGACGAGTATAAAATTCTAAAACAGATGTTAAAACCGTACAATTTAACAGTTCCGGTGCTATATAAACATTATGCCGAGTTATGCGAGCAGGAAGGTGTAAAGTTTTTAGATTTTGGGGTTGACCGCGAATTTGAAGAATGTATTGACGGATTTATTGTTATTGATGTTGATAAAATAAAACCCGAAAAGAAAGAAAAATATATTAATTATTTCCTAAAAGGTAATAATAAGCTAAGTTTACTTGGGTAATATATAAAGGTTATGCTTTAATGATATATTAAAAGTGTATGCCGTTTTGTACTTAAATTAAATTTCAAATAATCTAAAATTTTATTATTTTTTACGCCTGAATATTTAAAGTTAGGTGTAAAATGACTGACCACGAAGGACTAACCGCAAAAAAGATACAAGAAACGGCAAATGCATTTAAAGAAAGCCGTGTTCTTTTAACTGCTATTGAACTCGGAATTTTTACTATTCTGAATAAAAGAAGGCTAAGTTCGGAAGATATTGCAGCAGAACTTGATGTAAGCATTAAAGGAATAGACCGATTATTAAACGTGTTAACCGGAATGGGGTATTTATTTAAGCGTAACGGTAAATTTATTAATCATCCCGATATTTCGGATATTTTGGTTAAAGGGGAAGAAAACTATTTGGGTAACTTGCACCATACGGCAACACTATGGGATAGGTGGAGTACTTTAACCGAATCTGTTAGAACAGGAACGGCTGTTTTTAAAAAGGCGATAAACGAAAGAGGGAATGACTGGCTTGAAGCTTTTATTGCGGCTATGCATCATAGAGGGGTGGGACAAGCAAAAGTACTTTCGATGCTTATTGATTTATCTAATGTTAAAAAAATGCTTGATGTAGGGGGTGGTTCGGGTGCGTTTTCAATGGGGTTTATAGCTGCAAATAAGGACATTAAAGCGGTTTTATTTGATTTGCCTAATGTTATACCGATTTCACGAAAATATGTGCTTGATGCCAGTCTAATTGATAATTTTTCATTTATTGAAGGTGATTATTTAAGTGACGATTTCGGAAACGGATATGATTTAATTTTACTATCGGCAATAGTTCATATTAATACAAATGAAGAAAACGCATTATTAATAAAAAAATGTGCTAAAGTGCTTAATAAAGGCGGGCAAATTGTAATTAATGACCACATTATGGATGAAGATAGAGTAAAACCCGAAACCGGGGCTATGTTTGCCCTAAACATGTTGGTTAGCACAACCGGCGGCGATACATTTACAAAAAGCGAAATGACAAACTGGCTTAACGATGCCGGTATTACTGACATAGAATTACTAAAGACAAGTTATAATTCCGATATTTTAATCGGGAAAAAATAAAGGTATGTGATGATTAAAAATTTTTTTGACAGGATTAATTTACCTGCATATATCCGTTTTGTTATAGGAACGTATCTTTGGGGTTTATTGTTTTTCTTCATTTTTAGATTTGTAATATTTATTGCAAATTTGGATAAAGCCCCCTTACTTAGCACAAGCGAAGAATTTGTACTGTTTGTAAAAGCATTTATAATGGGGATTAGGTTTGATACGGTTATAAGCGGATATATACTTTCAGTACCGGTTTTGATATTTTTTATATTAAATTTATTTAAAATTAAAAATACAATTTTAAATAGGATATTATTTTACTTTATAGGAATATTATATACAACCGCATTTTTTATCTGCAGTGCAAATATTCCCTTTTTTAATCATTACTTTGAAAACATAACAACTGCGGCATTTATTTGGTCAGATAGTTTTGCTTTTATTTCCGCAATGATATTTCAGGAATGGACTTATTGGATATATTTAATAGCCTTTATTTTGTTAACAGGGGTATATTGGGTAATATTTAATAAGATATTCAATTATCAGTTAAAAAGAATAAAATTTCCAAATTCCAAAAACAAGAAATTCTATCTTATTAATTCGGGATATTTTTTACTATTTGCAATTATTATATTTTTAGGTATTAGAGGAAGGATAGACGAAAAATCGCCCATTAGAGTAGGGACGGCATACTTTTCCGAGTATCCGTTACCTAATAAAATGGGCTTAAATCCCGTGTTTACTTTGCTTAACAGCTATATTATTGATAAAAAGAATAAAAACGGATTTTTAGCGGGAATTGACGGAAAAAATGCCGTTAAGGAGATTCAAAAAATATTAGATCGGAAGAGCACACGTCTGAACTCCAGTCACCGTACGTAATC
>CALGLM010000091.1 GCA_937930275.1 uncultured Ignavibacteria bacterium | reverse complement strand
TCATAGTCAATATAAACAAAGGGTTCTGTTTGCTTATCCATTGCAATTATTTTGGTATTGTCAACTCAATCAATTCATCTAAACTTTTAACTCCAATAGTTTCAAGCATTTCATCTATGCTGTCATTCAATGTTCCGATATGTCGGTATTCAAAATTATCGCTAATCTTTAGTTCTCTCATGTTCAACTCAAATTATTTTAAATATATAATTTAATGAAATTTTCATTTATAAATAAAGTATTAATATTTCAAATTATCATTTTTATTAATTGATTCTTCATACAAAGATATTTTATAATCGGTAATTTTTTGCATTAATTCTTTATCACTTAATGCCAAAATTTTTGCAGCTAACAAACCGGCATTTTTAGATTGATTTATTCCCACTGTTGCAACCGGAACACCGGCAGGCATTTGTACAATGGATAGTAGCGAATCTATTCCGTTTAATGCTTTGCTTTGAACGGGAACGCCGATAACGGGCAACTCAGTATAAGAAGCTGTCATACCGGGTAGATGGGCAGCCCCTCCTGCTCCTGCAATTATTATTTTTAGCCCTCTATTTTTTGCACTTTTTGCATATTCAGCCATAAAATCCGGAGTTCTATGTGCACTAACAATTTTAACCTCAAACGGTATATCAAATAAAGTACATATATCAATTGCACCTTGCATTGACGGGCTATCGGAATCGCTTCCCATTATTATTCCTACTATTGCTTCTCTCATATATGTTCCGTTAAATATTTGCTATTTTTTCTATTTTATCAGCTTTTTCTAAAATTTCAATCATATTATCACCCACAACAGTAATGTGTCCCATCTTTCTTCCAATCCTACTTTCTTCTTTACCATAAATATGTAAACTTATATCCGGGTCACTTAAAACCTCATCGTAATTCATTAGTTCACCTACCCCGTTCCGTTTCCCTAATAGATTTATCATAACTGCATATGGTTTAACCATTTCAGTTGAACCCAATGGTAAATTTAAAATTGATCTTATATGATTTTCGAATTGTGATGTTTTGCATGCATCAATTGTGTAATGTGCGGAATTGTGGGGGCGTGGGGCAATTTCATTAACAATAATCTTATTATTATCAGTTAAAAATAACTCGATTGAATAAATACCGAAACCGTTTACCGATTTAACACAATTTATTCCGATATTTTTAGCCAATTCAATTAGGTGATTATCAATGTTACATGGTGCCAGCACTTTCTTGCAAATACTATTTTCTTGAATTGTTTCAATAACCGGATATAATTTTATTTCATTTTTGGTTCTTACAACAGTAACGGCAAGTTCTTTTGTAAAATTGATGAATTGTTCTGCTAATAAACTATGGTGCCTTTTTGTTAATTTTTCAAAAGCATTTACAAATTCAGTTTTATTATTTATAACCGCGTTGCCATATCCGTCATAACCAAGTTTTTTGGATTTTAAAACAAAAGGTAAACCCAACATCTTTAAAATTATTTCGTAGTCGTTTATTGATGTAACTTCGGTAAAATTAGGAACATCTATTCCGAAGTTTTTAAATGTAGTTTTTTGTATATATTTATCTTGAATCAAACCGATTGTATTAGATGTTGGAATTACTACGTATCCCGTATTTTCCAAAAATTCAAGTCTATTTGAATCTACAAATTCACTTTCTAAGGTAATTACATCACAATTTGCAGCAAATTTTTGTAAAATATTATAGTCGTCAACCCAGCCTACAAAATCGCTTTTTGTCATCATTCCGGCGGAAGAGTTGGCAAACTTTTCTAATATGTTAACTTTAAAACCTAATTTATAGGCAGCCAAAGTTGACATTTTAGCTAATTGTCCGCCGCCTAATATACCTATTCGCATCAGTAACCTTTTTAAAATAAATTGATTTTAAATTTAAGAAGAATTTTGATGATAATAAAGAGAGGATAAAAAAAAGCGAAGTTGAAACGTAAAAGAAGAAATCAACTTCGCTCCGGTAGTCGCGTGTTATCAAAACTTATTTTTTGTTTATAGAACCAATACCTGATACTTTATGATTAATATCTTTTGGATTACCGTAATAATTTACTGAGCCAACACCCGAAACAGAAGCATCCAGTTTTTCCGATACAAAAACATCTGCCGAGGCAGTTCCGCTAATTTCAATTTCAACTTCTTTGGATATCAATTCCTTAGAATCCAAAGTACCCGCACCTGATAAATTTGCCTTTAGAAAGTTTACTGAACCATTTAAAGTTAAGTTTCCTGCTCCGCTTAAGTTAATAAAAAAGTTATCATTTTTCAAGTCTTTTATTGTTAAATTATTAGCTCCGGACACATTAGCTTCAGAAATTGACGAATTTGTGATATAAATCACAATTTTTTTTGAAGATTTTATGTTTTTTTTAGTATAGATAGATAATGTATTTCCATCGTTTTCAGTTTTAACATATTTTAATAGATTACTATCCCCTTCAAGCCTTAGCGTAGTTTGGTTTCCCGTTTCATAAAAAACATCAAACGCACCTGACAAATTTAATTCGTCAAATTTTTCTATATTTCTTGATTCTTCAGAGATTTCTCCGTTTCCTTTAACACCCATTTTCATACAACCGAAAGATGTTAATGCAAATATTAAAATTATTGGTAAAATATTTTTAAACATAAATAAAATTCCTTTTTTATTAAGACGATTAGATTGATTAAATGTTTCATTTTAACTATTAATTTATTAATTTAATTGCTATATTATTTTGACTTATTTAGTACTACTTTGGTTGCTCAAAATTTAAATTTTTGGAGGTTATTTTGAAAGATTCCGAATTTGATTTATTACTTAAAGAGACATATGATAATTTATGGAACGGTAGATTTAGGATGGCTCTAAATTCGGCTAAAATTCTTTTTGATAAAGATCCTTATGATACTGAAATAAATTTGATATACGCTTGGGCTTTGTTAGAAAACGGGCATCCTCTTAAAGCAATGGATTATATCAATTCGGCAGTAAATTTAAATTCTGAACCCGCTAAACTTCATATGATACGAGGGTATTTGCTTTCAAGAATATGTGTATTTGAGAATGCAACTAAAGATTTTATGACTTCGGTAATTAAACAGCGTGATATGCTTGCATTTACGTATCTGAATTATGCAAAAACATTAGCAGGTATGCATAAATTTGACGAAGCTTTGGAAATATTTAATTCATTAACATCATTAGAAAATGAAAAGAAATTTGCAAAGATTAAAAACTATTATTTAATTGCTAAAGAACTTTCTAATAATTCGGGTAAATTTAAACAAAAATTTGCCGAAAATTTGATTTTTGAAGCCACAAACGCTTTAAAGGCTAAAGAGTATTGGTTTACATTATATGTTTGTCAAAAAATTTTAGAACAAGATCCTATCACCCCAAGAATATTGGGTGATGCAGAGTTGTTAGAACTTGAAGCGCTTATTTCACTTTTTCAATTAAAACCGGCATGGGAAAAAGCAAACAAACTTAAGGCTAAGTTTTCCGGTGACGCTACTTTCAAAAATATACTTAAAGCTTTGGAAAGGTTTAAAGGAACTGAATTTGAGATTGAAGAAGAAACTGAAGTTGACATGGAAATTGATGAGAAAACAAAAAATGAAGTTATTCCTGAAGTTCCTATTGTTGAAAATAAGTCTTTAAATATTGAGCCAAAAGAAACCGATATAAGTATTAAACCAATTTTTTATAAAAATGATTTCGCTGATATATTTTCATTAAATTTATTTAGTGTTACCGAAGAAGAAAAAATAGGTGAAAGAATATACTATTCACAATTTGCAAAAGATGATATTTTCTTTATCGGTGCTGAAGTAATTTTTAATAATTTATTTTTTGAATTAGAAGATAAAGTATTACAAGGAACTGCTAAGTGGTTTTTGAATGATTCTGTATTAGGTGAAAATAAATTTAACGTAAACGTAAAAAAAAGCTGGGATTCTGTTATTTTTGTACAGGCGTGGGGTACACAACATAAAAATGCTTGGAAAACTGGAGTAGCAAAAGTTGAAATTTATATCGAAAATTTTTTAGCTGCCGAAAGAGAATTTGTGATCGGAAATAAATTTATTGTGGATGCTCAAGAGATTATTGAAGAAGTGGTTGAAACAAAAATTGAGAGTACGGAAAGCGATGAACAAAGTTTAGAACAGCTAATGGCTGATTTTAATAAGCTTACCGGATTAAAAACTGTAAAAGATTCGCTTGTGGATTTTACTGCTTATTTAAATTTCATTAGCGATCGTAAAAAGCTGGGTTTAAAATCTCAAGATGATTTATCTATTAATGCCTTATTTCTTGGCAATCCTGGAACGGGTAAAACAACTGTTGCACGTCTGTTGGGTAAAATATTTAAAGCAATGGGAATTCTTCCCAAAGGACACGTGGTTGAGGTTGACCGTGCCGGAATTGTCGGTCAATATATAGGTGAAACTGCACAGAAGACTGAAAAAGTGATTAATGATGCAATCGGCGGAGTACTATTTATTGATGAAGCATATACTTTAGCTAAAAAAGGTGGAAGCGGACAAGATTTTGGTCAAGAAGCTATTGATACTCTACTAAAAAGAATGGAAGACTTAAAAGGTCAATTTTGTGTAATTGCGGCAGGATATACCGAAGAAATGGAAGATTTTTTGATATCTAATCCCGGACTTAAATCTCGATTTAATCATAAATTTTTGTTTGAAGATTATACACCCGATGAACTTTATGAAATTATTTATAACTTGTTAACAAAAGAAGAATATATAATTAGTGAAGATGCAAAAGAACTGTTGAAAAAACAGTTTACAAATTTATATAGATTGAGAGATAAAACATTTGGTAATGCCCGATTGGCAAGAAAGCTATTTGAAGAACTTAAAATGAGCTTGTCACGAAAATATAATCTACTTTCGGATAATGAAAAAAACAAAGATGCGTTAATTACAATTACTATTGAGGATGTTAATTCAGTCTTTAAAACTGATAGTAAAAAAGATTTTGACCTTCCAATAAATGAAGATTTGTTGAACGAAGAATTAACAAAACTAAATAATTTAATTGGATTAAATAATATAAAAAAAGAAGTTAACGATTTAATTAAATTAGCAAGGTATTTTAAACAGCAAGGTGTTAACTTGCGCGATAGGTTTACTGATCACATTCTTTTTTATGGTAATCCGGGAACCGGAAAAACTACGGTTGCAAGGATAATTAGTAAAATATATTCTGCGCTTGGTATTTTACCACGTGGTCATTTAGTTGAAACAGATAGACAAGGTTTAGTAGCGTCTCATATCGGCGGTACTTCGGAAAAGACAACAAATTTAATAAATAAATCAATTGGCGGAACATTATTTATTGATGAAGCTTATGCTTTAATTAAGGGGGGGGAAAGCGACTTTGGTAAAGAAGCAATAGATACATTATTAAAAAGGATGGAAGATGATAGAGGAAAATTTATAGTTATTGCTGCCGGTTATACGGAAGAAATGAAGCAATTTTTAGAAAGTAATCCGGGAATGACTTCAAGATTTACTGCTCAATTTACTTTTGAAGACTATACTCCTGAAGAGATGATTAATCTACTTAAAATTTATGCGGCTGAAAAAGAAACGGTAATAAACGAAAATACATTAGAACGAATCTTAATCCATTTTACCGAATTGTATAGAAATAGAGATAAAAATTTTGGAAATGCTCGAATTGTAAGAAACTTTTTTAATAAAGCCTATCAAAATCATTTATTGCGATTATCTGAATATAATGAGGAATCCGGAGAAAATATTGATAAATCACTATCTATTGAAGATTTTTTTGAAAGTGATTTTAAGAACGAAAAGAAGCACTATGAAATACAAATAAATCGTAAAGAACTTGATAAATTGCTGGGTGAACTATATAAGTTAAAAGGATTAGATACGGTCAAGAATTCTGTCGAAAAATTAATTAACGGACTAAAAGTCGCAAAACTGCGTAAAGAAAGAGGGCTCCAAGTAATTGAGAAGAGCTTGCATTCTGTTTTTATAGGTAATCCCGGTACGGGAAAAACTACTGTAGCGAGATTAATCAGTAAAATTTATAAAGAAATGGGGCTAATAGAGAAAGGACATCTTGTAGAGGTGGATAGAGCTGATTTAGTTTCGGGATACTCGGGACAAACAGCATTAAAGACAGATAAAGTTATTCAACAGGCTTTAGGCGGAACACTATTTATTGATGAAGCTTATACCCTATCTCGCGGAAGTAGCGATTTTGGACAAGAAGCTATTGATACTTTATTAAAACGTATGGAAGATTTTAAGGGACAATTTATTGTTATTGTTGCCGGATATACTGAAGAGATGAAAAAATTTATTGAATCTAATCCTGGATTAAAATCAAGATTTACAAATAATTTTGTGTTTGAAGATTATACACCAAGGCAATTATTGGAAATATCAAATGATATTGCTGAATCGAATGGTTACAGGTTGGATGAAGGTGCTTTACAACTGTTGTTGGAAACTTTTCACAACTTGTATAATAAGCGGGATAAGAATTTTGGAAATGCGCGAACAGCAAGAAATATATTGTACAAAGCTATAAGTAACCAAGAAGAAAGAATTGCTAAATTGTATAGCCATAATGATGAAGATTTGATGACTATAACTTTTGAAGACGTAGAAAATATATCCGAAGAAGACTATTAATTTATATGTTCGGCAAATGTTAAAGTATTACCTATGTTATCTTTACAAGTAATTTCTTTTGTACCGTAAAATGTTTTATCAATAGGTTTTATAATTTGGGCTTTTGTTTTAATTCTATCAAATAATTTTTGAAGATTATCAACATCCATATAAAGTGAAATGAATTTATTTTCTCCCAGACTTATAGTGCTATCGTTCTGAATCATTAGTTCAATATTCCGGTTAGATAAAATCGCAAATTCAGGTTCTCCTTTTTCGGGCATTAAGGCAACAACATTAAAACTTAAATTTTCCTTATAAAAATTAATTGTTTCCGACACTTTGTTTGTATATAAAATAGGTGTTAGTTTATCAATTGTCATTTGTAGTCCTTTTTTATTTAATTGCGCTTTTTCTAAAAAGTATGACGAAATAACCCATAAAAAACTTATAATTAAAAAAAATAGAAATAAAAATAGAGTGCTTTTTAGTTTATTGTTCATTATTTATTTTCATTTTGTAAAATAATTTACCCGTTAATTTAATAAAAAATTTCCTTGTTACAATACGACTAATAAAATAGATTATTTTATTTTTCAATCCGTCAATAACAGAAGGCTTTTTACCTAAAAATTTAAGGGTTGTTTTAACAATTTCTTCAGGTTCTCTTCCCGTATTACTTCTTTTTAATCCTGCCCTTTTATGAAAATTTGTTTTTGTAGTCCCCGGATTAACCGAAATTACATTAATATTGTAATTCTTCAGTTCGAACCATAAAGATGCCGCCAAAGATTCATCAAATGCTTTTGTAGCAGCATAAACCGCACTGAAAGGTGTAGGTACAAATGACAATAGAGAGCCTAAAAATATAATATTTCCTTTATTTTCTTTAATCATTAAATTTATTACAAGTTTTGTTAATAATATAGGTGCTATACAATTTAATCTTATCATATTTTCTAAGTAACTAACTTCTTGGTCTATAAAATTACCGGCTATTCCAATTCCGGCATTATTTACCAAAATATCAATCTTTTTATCAGAGATAACGGGCTTTATTATCTCAATTGAATCATTATCGGTTAAATCAACGGGTATTACTTCTATCATTATCCCATATTTAAATTCATATTCTTGTTTAATTTCTAAAAGTTTGCTTTTTGTTCTTGAAATTAATATTAGATTATACCCGGATAAAGCAAATCTATCGGTAAAAGCTTTCCCAATTCCCGAACTTGCACCTGTTACTATAGCCCAATTCTTCATAATTAGTTTATAAGAATGTTAATGAATATTAGCAAATATTTTTCATTATAACGAGTTGATTTAATTAAAAGCATTTTTTTAATATAATATTTTTTGTAAATTTACAAGTCAATTTTACGAGTGTAATATGTTCTTAAAAAAATCCGATAAAACCGCAATTCATTTTAAAGATATACATCTAACGTATAATGAGTTAGTATGCAATGTAAATAAATATGCGAATATTTACAAAAATAAAGCAACAAAAGTTGCCGTATTTTCCGAAAATAGACCTGAATGGGTATATTCTTTCTATTCAATATGGAAAAATAATTGTATAGCAATTACCATTGACTTTATGTCAACTCCTGAAGAAGTTGCTTATATATTAAATGATGCGAAACCAGAATTTGTATTTTGTTCTGTCGAAACAAATAAGCTTTTAATTTCGATAACTGACAATCTGACATATCAGCCGGATTTTTTAGTATTTGAAGAGATTAAGTTAGAAGAATTATCAGAAGATAATTCCGAATTTGTGGTTGATGATATAAATAAGACAGCGTTAATTATTTACACAAGCGGAACAACATCTACACCAAAAGGTGTTATGCTTTCTTACGATAATATTTTGGCAAATGTTGAAGCGGTAGTTGACGCAAATATTTATCGCGAAGATATCAGAGTTATGGTATTGTTACCTCTTCATCATGCCCTTCCGTTAATGGGTACTTTAATAATTCCGTTATATGTAAATGCAACAATTGCCTTTTCCCCTTCTTTAAATGCAGAAGATTTAATTGCGACACTTCAAACTTATAAGATTACAATGATTATAGGAGTTCCCCGTTTTTATACATTATTACGAAGGAAAATAAAAGATAAAATTAATGAGAAGTTTATTACTCGATTGTTATTTAAAACTTGCGAAAAAATCAATTCATATGGCTTTTCAAAGTTGATTTTTGGTAAAGTTCATCGAAATTTTGGCGGACATTTAGAAACTTTAGTATGCGGAGGTGCTGCTTTAGATTTTGAAGTTGAAAGAGATTTTAGAACTCTCGGATTTGAGATATTGGTTGGATACGGAATGACGGAATGTGCCCCTATGATTAGTTTTCCGCGTCCCCGTAAAGCAAAAATTGGTGCTTCCGGACAACAACTTTCTTGCAATGAAATTAAAGTAGTAGATAATGAAATTATTACTCGTGGTAGAAATGTAATGCAAGGTTATTATAACAAACCTAAAGAGACTGCAGAAATTATTAGAGACGGTTGGCTATACACAGGTGATTTGGGTTTTTTAGATGATGACGGATATGTTTTTATTACCGGCAGAAAAAAAGAGCTTATCATTCTTTCAAACGGTAAAAATATAAGTCCTGTTGAAATTGAGGAGAAAATTGCTGAAATATCGGAAATAGTTCATGAAAGTGCTGTTTTTGCTAAAGGCGATGCAATTCACCTAATCCTTCATCCTGATAATAAAAAAATTGAAAACATTAAAAGTGAAGAGCTTGAAGATTATTTAAAATGGAATGTTGTAGATGTTTATAATAAAAAGACAGCACAATCAAAAAAAATATCCCGTTTTTATATAGTTTTTGAAGATTTGCCACGCACAAGGCTTGGAAAAATTAAAAGATATGAATTGGAAAAATTTCTTTCCAATGTAAATGTAAAAGAAAAGATTAAAGTTGAAGAACCGAATTTTGAAGAATACAAAATGGTAAAAGAATACCTTAAAGATCTTAAAACGGTAGATGTTTTTGCAACTGATCATTTGGAATTGGATCTTGCGTTGGATTCTTTGGATAAAGTTAGTTTTCAATTATTCCTCAAAAATTCTTTTGGACTCGAGCTTTCAACAGAAGAGTTAGGTCACTTTTCCAATATTCAGGCTTTATCCGAATATGTAAAAGAGCATAAAATTAAGTCAGAAGCTGAAAGTATTGACTGGAGTAAAATATTTAAACAAAAAATTGAATTAAAATTACCTAAAAGCTGGGTTACACATCAATTTTTAAAAAGTTTTTCAAAGTATTTACTTAAAATCTATTTTAGAATTAAAAGTGAAGGTGTAAATAATATACCAGAAGGTCCGGCTATTATTACCCCTAATCATCAAAGTTTTATAGACGGATTGTTTGTTTCAATCTTTCTTAAAAACTCTCAGTTAAAAGAAATGTATTATTATGCTAAAGAAAAACATGTTAATACAAAGCTATTGAAATTTATTGCAGATAAACATAATGTTATTGTTATGGATTTGAATAATGATCTAATGACCTCTTTACAAAAGCTTGCCGAAGTATTAAAACAAGGTAAAAAGATTATGATTTTTCCTGAAGGAACAAGGTCAAAAGACGGTGAAATAGGTACTTTTAAGAGAGCTTTTGCTATTCTTGCGCGTGAATTAAATGTACCGGTTGTTCCGGTATTAATAAAAGGAGCATTTGAAGCTTTACCTACGGGTTCAATAATTCCTAAACCTTTTAAATCAATACAGGTTAAGTTTTTGCAACCGGTAAATCCTGGAGGACATAGTTACGATACTTTAATGAATACGGTATATGAGTTGCTAAACAAAGAATTTAAAGCGATTTAGTTAATAAATCGCTTTAATATTTTATATCATTTCGCTTAGTAATTCATGTCGTGGTGATGCAATTACTACTTTATTAACTAATAATCCTCTTTTTCCTATTATATACGCCCCTGCTTCAACGGCACTTGTAACTGCTGCAACTTCTCCGGTTAACGTACAAAAAGCTTTTCCCCCTAATGCCATTGCTAATCTAATTTCAATTAGCTGTACGTTGCTTGCTTTTACTGCTGCATCAGCTCCTTCAATAAGTGAAGCTACTGAATAAGCTTCTAAGATACCTAATGATTCAAGTTTATCTACTTTTGTATGCCCTGAAATTGCCGGAAAAATATCCTGATGTACATTAGGAATTACAAATGTATCTATTACAGAAAAATCTAAATTATTAACAGCAGCATCTAAACTTGTTTGTACTGCAGCAACATCGCCTCCGATTAAAACAATATATTTTCCTGAACATATCGAGCGTGATAAAATTAACTCAACCTGGGATGTTTTTAACATAATATCTGCCGCAAGCATTCCCGAAGCAATGCTGGATAGCTCTATTAATCCTATTGAATTCATATTTATATTATTCCTTACTAATAATTACATAATTGTTTGTTGATTCTTTTACAATTCCGCTAATTGACGCATGAATATTAGCACCGAGTTTTCCGTCTTCATTTTTAATTATTAAGTCTCCTTTACTAACTCTATCACCAACTTTTATAATTGTAATAGAAGGGGCTCCGACATGTTGCTTTGTTAATATTTTTACTTCACTTACATCAACATTTATATTCTTAAACGGAGTTTTTTGTTCAAATTTTTCTAAATCTAAACGTTTTAATAACTGTTTTATGGGTACTCTTCTACCGTCCTTTATAGGATGTACTTTAACCGGTTTTATTTGTTCGTGTTTTATATTTTTTATTCGTAATTCTTCTTTACTTTGAACGCAAGCTTCACGCGGATATAAATCTTCGGGACACGAATATAAAGAACATAATCCACAAGCACAACATAAATCCGCATATTCGTTCCACACTTCTTTTCCGGCAGAAGTAAATACTAAACTTCGCATAACCTTATGAGGTTGAACATCGTAACCCAGTAAATATCTCGGACAAAACTCGGTACAATAACTACACTGGTCACAAGCTGACTTGCCTATTCTATTCATACTTTCTTTAGGCTTATTCATTCTCGTTATTAAATAGTGCGTTTTTGGCAATAGAATAATACCGGCTGTTGTTTTAGTAACCGGTTCTTCTAAATCATAAGTAAGTCGTCCCATTAATATGCCGCTTACATATATTGCAAAATCTTGTAGTGTAGCCCCACCGGCAATCTTAATCAAATCTTTAAATTTTGTGCCTATAGGTACAAAAAACGATGAGGGGTTTTTAACCAAGCCTGTTACGCTAACAAATTTTTCGGTAAGCGGAATATTATTATATGCATTAAAAATATTATAAAATGTTTCCACGTTATTCACTACACATCCTACATCTAACGGAATTCCGTGCGGTGGAATTAGGCGACCTGTTGCAGAATAGACAAGCTCATACTCATCACCGGCAGGATAATAATCGCCCAGTAAACACATCTCGATGCTGTTATCTAATTGGTTTTTTATACTATTAACAGCATTTACATTTTTTTCTTTTATCCCAAAATAACCGCGTTTTGCACCGGTATTTTCAAGCATATACTCCATTCCCCTTACAATTTTATCTGGGAAATGTACCATCAATTCATAATCTTTGTGAATTAAGGGTTCGCATTCGGCACCGTTTGCTAAAATATATTCAACTTTAGAATTTGCTTTAACATGTGTAGGAAAACCGGCTCCGCCGGCACCTACAACACCGGATTTATAAATTAAATCGGTTAAACCCATTTTATTCCTTTCTTTTTATTACTACAATAGTTTTGTCATCCTGATATTGGCTGTTACTTGTTGAAAAAACATTTACATCATCTAAAATCGCATAGCAAAGTTCTCGTGGAGAAAGATGTAAATTCTTTTTCAATACATTTTCTAAACGCCTTTCTTCATATAGCTCAAATTTTTCGTTTGCGGATTCAACAATTCCGTCAGTATAAATTACTAACATATCCCCTTTGTTAAAATTTATACTATCGGTTTCATATTTTGAATGAGGAGCAGGTCCTAAAAGTGGTCCTGTAGGATCTAAATATACTATATCTTTATTTTTTGCTCTAATTAACATAGGAGGGTTATGTCCTCCGTTTGCATAAAGGCATAAACCTTTTTTATCATTAGAAATTTCCGCATAAAATAGTGAAGTAAATCTATCGTCACTAAATATTTTATTTATTAATTCATTCATCCTATAAAATAACGGAGATATTTTTATTTGAAAAGTACAAGCCATTCTTAATGCCCCGGAAATGTACATCGCTTCTGCGGCTGCACTTAAACCTTTGGATGCCGCATCACCTACTGCAATTCCCAATCTGGATTCGTCATCCCCAATTCTTAAATAGTCGAAAAAATCACCGCCCAAAGTTTGTGCAGGAATTGTTACACCAAAAAGCTCATACCCATGAAAATTTAATTCATGATCAGGCAAAATACTCTTTTGTAATTCTTTTGCCTTATCTATATCTTCAATTAAATTTTTTCGGCTATCGTACAGTCTTCGTTCATTAATTTTTTGTGTTAATACCGTTGCAACAATATTTAGCGTATACCTAAGTTCGTCATCAATATTATCGCTATTAACTGCAATAAGGTATTCGTAATAACTTTTACCGGCAATTTTTTTTCTTTGCCCTACGCCGGAAGCACTATATTTGAAAATCCCCTTTTTTTGCAATATTTTATTAGTTTCATTGGCAAGTATAGTTCGTTCTATACTAATTAAGTCCAAAACAGGATAATCTTTTAAAGGCAATAAAAAATCAACTTCAATTTTTTGCACATTACCGGTTTGATAAACTAATGAATAACCTTCTTTTTCAATATCAAGATGCCAAACACGTCCGCCTGTAATATTAATTTCCGTATTTTTTAATAATTGTTCAACTACTTCAATTAATAATTCGTTATTATTATTAAATTTTTTTGAGGCTACCGTTTCAATTGTTCGATATAATCTTTTTTGTTTCATATTATTTTAAATTATTTAAGTAAAAAATATAAGTAAATTTATATTAAACTAAAATAATAATTGTTCAATTGTATTAATAAATTTTAATTAATTTTATTATAAATATTTTAGGTTAGAATAATTGTTTTGGGACTTATACCTAAGCCCCTAAGACAAAAAATAAATTTGCAGATATTTATTTAGAAAAGTGTTCAACCACTTTTTTTATAGCTAATTTAGAAGGAAGATTAAAATAGTTTGCAGAAAGAGTTTTCATTATACTATCAAATGTAGGTCTATAAACACCCCTTGAAATGTAACCTCCGCCTTCAAATACACCTAATACATTTTCAAATTTTTGATTATTTGGGGTCGGAACAGGAGTTGATGATTCAATTAGATTTTTCCATTTTGAATCAAAATTCACCATAGTTGTTAAATTAGCCTCCCAAGGTTCAACATCTAAAGGATAAAATCCTTCATATGCAACATCGCTTGTATAATATTCGTCTCCGAGTCCGGCAAGAGCATGACCAAATTCATGCACAAAAATTTTATCCGATTTTGGATTTTTGCCTGCAACAGTTAAGTAGTAGTTATATATACCGCCACCCCCATATTTCTCGGTATTAACAATAAGAACAACTTGATCGTGAGGTGCACCTGAGGCAATATCACAAACCGATTTATAATCATATGTCATCAAATATCTTTCACTATCAAAAGTGTAAAAGGTACTATTTGCCAATGTATTTTTCCAAATATTATCAGCCGGAATGTCAGTTCCGCTTTCTTCAGAGTACGATTCTAATCCCCAAATATTAATTTTATCTTTCAACTCATTAAAAGGTTCGTATGTAAATAAGTAATCAGCAAATTTTTTACAATCACTTTTAAATTGGTCGGCTTCTCCTTTTGTGTAACCTTCGGCTATAAATAAGATATCAAGTTTTTCTTTAGGGTTTCCGCTTTCATGAATTGAAAATTTATTAAAGTTATACTTTGATTTTTTCTTAATAAAGTAGCTTTTCGGAGAACTTTTATATTCAAAAGTTTTTACAAATTCATTTTTTTTATCTCTGGTAAATAATTGTACAATAAATGAATCTTTTGGCATTGGAAATGAAATTGATTCTGAAAATGTTTTGTATGTTTGCTTAGCTTCGTCAGTAGTTTGCCATTCACCAAAAAGTGTGCAATAACCTTTAGAAAATATTAAATTGTTACTTTTTAAGTCATAAACTTTTAATAAATACTTGCCAAACCCTAAATCATCAATTAAGTTTATTTCTGAACCATACCAATCACCTTCTTCAAAAATTTCGTCAAAACTTAATAGTTCGTTATTATTATTCCCTGTTCTAAAATAATCAAAACGCAGTGTTTTAGAAGTAAAATAATCATCATATTTTAATTGTGCATTAATAACTGAAAACAATGTACAAAAAACTAATAAAAATGTTTTTTTCATAAATTTTTCTCGTTTAATTTATTTTTCTGCTACCCGGTTTAATTAATTCTAAGTCCTTCTTACACAACGGGCATTCCTCGGGTAAGTATGAAACCACTTCTAATTGTATTGAGCTAATTTGCGGAACACCAAAATTTACTTTCCCGTTGCTTCTATCTACCAACATTCCCACACCGACTAACTCAGCCCCAACTTTTTTTACTATTTCGATTAATTCAAAAACAGATCCGCCTGTAGTAACAACATCTTCGCAAATTAAAACTTTTTCACCCTGCTTTAACGAAAATCCGCGTCTTAATGTTAGTTTGGAGTCTTCTCTTTCTGCAAATATCGAGCGTTTGCCTAATTGTCTTGCAACTTCTTGTCCGACAATTATACCTCCCATAGCCGGTGATAAAATAGTATCAATGCTATAATCCTTAAAGTAATTAGCAATTGCTTCACAGATAATTTCTGTTTTATCGGGGTATTGTAAAACTTTTGCACACTGGAAATATTGGTTACTATGTCTTCCTGATGTTAATAAAAAATGACCGTTTAATAAAGCTTCGGTTTCAATAAAAATGTCGTAATATTTGTTCATTTATATCTCTGTTAGTTCTTTTCTCAAATCTAATGTTTAACAAATTTAAAATATCAAAAACTATTTTTAAATAGACAAAACTAAATTTTATTAATTGTTTCAGAATTATAGTTATTTGTTAATAATTCAAATTTATTTATTAATTATTATATCTTTTTTGACTATACAAGTGTATATAAAAAATTTGCGGAGGTGATATATTACTCTCCGCAATTTGTTTTGTATTATAATTTCATGCAAAAATAATTACTCATGGTTAACTGGCTCAATCTGCTCCGATTCTTTAAATTCAACAAAATAAAGTTCTTCGGCACCTTCTTTATGTTTTAATTGAATTTTTGCGCCTTCTTTAAATGAACCAAGTAAAATTTCTTCAGCTAACGGGTCTTCAACATATTTTTGAATGGCTCGTTTGAGCGGTCTCGCCCCAAATTTTTCGTCAAATCCTTTATCTGCTAAAAACTCTTCGGCAGAATTATCTAAAACTAAATCCATTTTATTTTCGCGAATATTTTTGATCAAACCATCGATCTCGATTTTAATGATCTTTTTAATATCGTTTTTATCTAAACTTCTAAATACTATTGTGTCATCTACCCTATTTAAGAATTCAGGATTAAATAAACGTTTCATTGCATCTTGAACCGTGTTTTTTAAATTCTCATATTTATCGGATGCACTTTCTGTCCCGAATCCGAAAGAGCCTGTTGTTTTAATTTCTTTTGTACCGACATTACTTGTCATAATAATAATAGTATTTTTAAAGTCAACTTTTCTTCCCAAGCTGTCTGTCAACAAGCCGTCATCTAAAACTTGTAACAAAATATTAAAAACATCAGGATGAGCTTTTTCTATCTCGTCTAATAATACTACCGAATAAGGTTTCCTTCTAACTTTTTCGGTTAATTGTCCCCCCTCTTCATATCCTACATATCCCGGAGGAGCTCCTACCAATCTTGATACGGAAAACTTCTCCATATATTCGCTCATGTCTATACGTACTAACGATTCTTCAGAATCAAATAAATATTTAGCCAAGACTTTAGCTAATTCGGTTTTACCCACACCCGTAGGTCCTAAAAATATAAAACTACCTATTGGTCTATGCGGATTTTTTAAACCTGCACGCGCTCTTCTAATAGCTTTTGTTAACTTTTTAACAGCCTCATCTTGTCCGATAATTTTAGAAGAAATGAATTCTTCCATCTTCATTAATTTATCCGATTCTGCTTGAACAACGCGAGTAACAGGAATTCCTGTCATCATACTTACAACAACACCAATATCATCTTCGGTAACATCGTAAATTAAATCTTTTGTTTTGTTTTCCCAATCTAATTTGGCATTCTCTAATTCACTTTGAATATTTCTTTCTCTATCGCGTAATCGCGCGGCTTCTTCATAATCCTGTTGTTTTACTACAAGAACTTTTAGCTGTCTAACCTTTTCAAGTTCTTCTTCCAATTTTACTACTTCATCACTAACAGAAAAATTACCCATGTGAACTCGGCTTCCGGCTTCATCCATAACGTCAATTGCCTTGTCCGGAAAATGACGGTCTGTTATATATCTATCACTTAATTTAACGCAAGCAAGAATAGCTGGGTCAGAGTATTTAACATGATGGTGCTCTTCATACTTAAATTTAATGCTATTAAGAATTTGAATCGTTTCATCTACCGAAGGCGGATCTACCATTACTTTTTGAAATCTTCTATCTAAAGCACCGTCTGTTTCAATAAATTTTCTATATTCGTCTAAAGTTGTAGCACCGATACACTGAATATCTCCCCTTGCCAAAGCAGGTTTAAACATATTAGAGGCATCTAACGAACCGGAGGCACTTCCTGCACCTACTATTGTATGCAATTCGTCTATAAATAAAATGACGTCATCAGCTTTTTCAAGTTCACTCATCAAAGCTTTCATTCTTTCTTCAAACTGTCCTCTATATTTTGTGCCTGCTACAAGTCCGGCTAAATCTAATGTAACTACTCGTTTATCTTGTAATATTCTTGGCACTTTTCTGTGTACAATTTTTAAGGCAAGTCCTTCGGCAATAGCAGTTTTGCCTACTCCCGGTTCACCAATTAAAACGGGATTGTTTTTTTTACGCCTACTTAAAACTTGAGCAACTCTTTCGATCTCTTTTTCTCTACCAATTACCGGATCAAGTTTATCTTCAATAGCTAATTTAGTTAAATCTCTTCCAAAATTATCCAAAACCGGTGTTTTTGTTTTTTCTGCTTTTTTTGGTGCACCTATAGGTTGATTTTGAGGGTTTTGTTTTTCACCCGGTTTGTTTGCATTAAGACTGTTAAGTAGTTCCATTTTAACAGCGTCATAATCAATATTAAATTGATGCATAACTTGTGTAGCTACCGTATCATCTTCTCTTAACAGCGATAATAAAAGATGTTCTGTACCAATTAAATCTGATTTATATAGTTTTGCTTCATTTTGAGTTAATCTTAAAACCTTTTCGGCTTGTTTTGTTAAAGGTATATTACCTATTGTTAAAGTCCCGCCGGCATGTTTAACTAATTCTTCAATTGATTTCTTTAATTTCTGTAAATCACATCCTAATCGTCTTAAAAGATTTATGGCAACACCTTCTCCTTCTCTTATTAATCCTAACAAAAGGTGCTCTGTTCCTATATAATCATGTCCTAATCTAAGGGCTTCTTCACGACTATATCTAATAACTTCTTGTAGTCTATCAGAAAAATTTGTATCCATATTTTAAACCTCATTTTTCATATCTAACATATAAAAACAAAAATTTGTTTCATTACTCAACAAAAAACAGATAAATGTTGAAACTTTTAGAAAATAAAATTTTATTTAGTATATTATAGTTGAAAATTTGTTAGTTATTTGAATTTCAAATTTTAAATATAAGAAATAAAAGTAAAAATTAAAATACTATAACAATTAAGGAGAATATCATGGAAGAAGCTTTTCAGGGACTATCAATATTTATTATTTTTGGTGTAATAATATTTTTATTCCTATTTACCTATTATGTACCGATTGGATTATTTATTACTGCATATTTTTCCGGTGTTAAAGTAAAAATATTTAGAGATTTAATCGGAATGCGTTTACGTAAAGTACCTCCTACAGTAATAATCAGAAGTAAAATAACGGCAACAAAAGCCGGAATTCCGATTGAACTCGGAAAGCTTGAAGCTCATTATTTAGCCGGAGGAAACGTTAATAACGTTATCAATGCATTAATTAGTGCAAACAAGGCTAATTTAGATTTATCATTTGAAAGAGCAGCTGCTATTGATTTGGCCGGTAGAGATGTTTTAGACGCAGTAAAAATGTCAGTTATACCAAAAGTTATTGAAACTCCCCTTGTAGCAGCGGTAGCAAAAGACGGCATTCAATTAAAAGCAATTGCAAGAATAACTGTAAGAGCAAATTTAGATAGACTTGTAGGCGGTGCCGGTGAAGCAACTATTTTGGCTCGTGTTGGTGAAGGAATTGTATCAACTATTGGTTCTTCGTTTTCTCATAAAGAAGTTTTGGAGAATCCTGATAATATCTCAAAAAGCGTATTAGCAAAGGGTTTAGATGCAGGTACGGCATTCGAAATTCTATCCATAGATATTGCTGACGTTGACGTTGGTAGCAATATCGGAGCAATTTTGCAAGCTGACCAAGCAGAAGCCGATCTAAAAGTAGCACGAGCAAAAGCCGAAGAGAGAAGAGCTGCAGCAGTTGCTTTAGAGCAAGAAATGATTGCTGAAGTTGCTAAAATGAGAGCTAAAGTAGTTGAAGCTGAATCTGAAGTTCCTCATGCAATTGCGGAAGCTTTTAGAACCGGTAACTTAGGTATTATGGATTATTATCAATTAAAAAATGTTCAAGCTGATACAGATATGCGTAACTCTATAGCAAAACCGGAATCTGCAAAAGGAACGGATAAAAATGGATAATATTGTTGAATATTTAGTCGCAATAATATTTATTATAAGTTTCTTGAGCGAAATATTTGGCAAAAAAAAGAAACAAAAAGACGCCAATTTCCCTAAAAATGATGAAGAAAAACCGGTAACTATATTTAAGGAACACAAAAATAATTCTTTTGAAATTAATATTCCTGATTTAGAAACTTATGATGTTTTTGATAAAAATAGACCTAAATCAAAAAAGAACTATCAAAATTTTGAAGAAGGTTTTAAAAAAGATGAAGAATTGGTAAAAAAGAAGAGAAGTTTAATTGAAGAATATGAGAGGTCATATCGCGTTGAAAAACCGGAAAAACAATCAGTTAAAAAAAATATTAATGCCTATTCGGATTCTGAGATGAAAGCTTTTACTGAAAACATAAATCAGACTAAAAATAAATTATTTAATCACACTTCTATCAAAGATTATATCATAGCTACAGAAATTTTAGGTAAACCGGTAGCATTGCGAAATAAATGTCGAAAAATATTGTAATAAAAAAACTTTCCAAAATTGAGTCGGTGCACAATGTACCGACTCATTTCTCTTTTAAAATTGATTATGAGAACATATTAAACCCGGCACAATTTGAAGCCGTTTCTTCAATTGACGGGCATTATCTTTTAATTGCCGGCGCGGGTACCGGAAAAACACAAACATTAGTTTATAGAGTTGCCAGACTTATCGAACTTGGTAATAACCCATCCGGAATTTTACTTTTAACTTTTACAAGAAAAGCTTCTCAAGAAATGATGAACAGAGCATCGCTTTTATTAGATGCCCGGTGCTCAAAAATATCGGGAGGAACATTTCATTCATTTGCTAACATTACATTAAGAAAATATGCAAAGACTTGCTGTCTTGATCCTGCATTTACTATACTTGACCAAGGCGATTGTGAAGATATTATTAATTTAATTAAAGGTGAATTGAAATTAAATACTTCGGAAACAAGATTTCCTAAAAAAGAAACTATTTATAGAATTTATAACTTAAGTATTAATACGAATACTCAAGTTTCTGATATTATTGCTCGTGAATATCCTCACTTTAAAGAAAATATTGATAATATAAATTTAATTTTATCAAGGTTTGTTCAGTATAAAATTAAAAACAACTTGTTAGATTATGATGATTTACTTATCAGATTAAATGAATTTATTACGTCAGATAATCCGGTTGCAGAAAAATTTTTAGATACCATAAAATATATTATGGTTGATGAATATCAAGATACTAATTTTCTCCAATCAATTCTTGTAAAAAACTTAGCTAAAAAGTACAATAATATAATGGTTGTAGGTGATGATAGCCAATCTATTTATTCATTTAGAGGAGCTGATATTCAAAATATTTTGGATTTTCCAAAAATATTTCCAAATACAAAAATTATTAAATTAGAAGAGAACTACAGAAGTACTCAATCTATTCTTAACTTCACAAATTATATTATTAAACAATCAATCTTTAAATTTGAAAAAGTTTTATTTACGAGAAGAACCGGTGGAGACTTACCCGTAATTATATCTACAAAAGACGAGAATATGCAATCTCGATTCATCGTTAATCAAATACTTGAACTTAGAGAAAGCGGTGTTGACCTCAATGAAATTGCAGTATTATTTAGAAATTCATATTTCTCATTTGACTTAGAATTGGAACTGACTAAGGCAAATATTCCGTTTGTTAAAATCGGGGGAATGAAATTTGTGGAAACAGCTCATATTAAAGATGTACTTGCATTTTTAAGAATTTCATCAAACATCAAAGATTTTGTAAGTTGGTATCGTGTGTTACTTCTTCACGAGGGAATAGGTCCCAAAAAGGCACAAGCGATTATTAATGGATTAAACGAAATAAACTATAATTATACTTTAGATCCGGAAAGATTGCGCAGCAAGTACATAACAGATAAATTATTAAATTTATTTTACCTTCTATATAAATTAAATGAGAAGAAGTATTCACCGACAGAAAAAATTCAATTAGTATTAAGTTATTACGAACCGATATTTTCTTTTAAATTTGATGATTTTAACAAACGTAAAAAAGATTTAGATATTTTAGTTTCTATTTCTGAAAGATACAAAACTATTGAAAGTTTTTTAACTGATATGGTTCTCGAACCACCGCGAGATAGCATTGTTGATGTTGATTCTGAAGACAAAGATAAAGAATTGTTAACATTATCAACAATTCATTCTGCAAAAGGATTAGAATGGCATACGGTTTTCATAATTCATCTTTTAGAAGGGTTTTTCCCCTCTTCACTATCTTTTGAGGATATCGGGAAGTTGGAAGAAGAACGAAGACTTATGTATGTTGCTTCAACAAGAGCAAAACAAAATCTTTACATTTCATATCCGAATTTCATATTTGATAGATTTACCGGAAGTACCATAAGTAAAGCCTCTCGCTTTATTTATGATATAAGCAGTGAATTGGCAGATAACTGGGTAGTTTCGGAATCCGAACCGGAATAATTTTTATTATTATTCCTCTTAATTATAATAGTAATGTAATTTAATGTTTTGCAATTAATTAATATATGCATATTTTACTATGTTATATTCAAATATTTATGGTAAAAAAATGAAAAAATTAGTACTATTGTTTGTTTTTATATTTGCAGCAAATATTTTTGCTCAATACTCAGCTAAATAGATCGGAAGAGCACACGTCTGAACTCCAGTCACCGTACGTAATCT
>CALGLM010000090.1 GCA_937930275.1 uncultured Ignavibacteria bacterium | reverse complement strand
CGAGATTACGTACGGTGACTGGAGTTCAGACGTGTGCTCTTCCGATCTGAAGCTTATAAAGTTAAATTGGTGTTAAACAAATGGGGAAACATTAAATTTGAATATTCAAAAATAGAGCAGCCCTTAAATAATATTAAAATAATAATTAGCAATAAACAAATAAATAGTAAAAATAATTTTCAATATTTTAAAACAACAAATAGGTCTTTATACAATAACGAGTTAAAAAAATGCAAAGCTAAAGGATTTGACGAAACCATATTTTTAAATGAAAGCGGCTATCTAACAGAAGGAACTTATACCAACTTATTTATCTCCGTTAACAATCAATTAATTACCCCTCCTATTTCGGCAGGCATATTAAACGGTACTTATAGAAAAGAACTGATAAAAAAGGACAATAAAATTAAAGAACAAAACATTTCAATAGATGATATAATAAATTCCGAAAGAATTTTTATTTGTAACTCGGTACGTAAAAAAATAAGCGTTAATGAAGTATGGTACAATAATAGCTGCATTTGGAAACAATTTTAACAAATTTAGTTTCTTCTTTAGTGGGTATTATTTACCACTATCTAAAGATAGCGGCAATTTAAAGTAAGAGGAATATTATATTGTTTTTATTACCCACAAATGAATTCGTGGATTGGGTTTATTTCCTCACCCCCATGAATAAATTTATGGGCTGCGAATTCATTTTATTTAACACTCAACCTTTAACACTCAACACTATTTTAATGGGTTGCGAATTCTTTTTATTTAACACTCAACCTTTAACATTCAACATTGTTTTAGTGGGTTGCGAGGTTTTTTATTCAACCATCAACACTCAACATTTAACATTATTTATCAAGTTTCTTAAAACTTAATAACTTTCCTTTGTAGTATTCGTATTGTTTTTTTTCGTACCTCAAGCTCCGATACCAGCTCGGTAAAATTTTCAAGTATTCTTACAATTTCTTATTGCATTTCAAACGGCAGAATAGGAATCTTAATACCACTTAAACTTGCTTGATTTATTTTGGGAGGTGTTCTATGAACCAATAGGCTAACATCAATAATTTCTAAATAATAAAAATAAAACGTAATAATGCAAAATTCCTTTTTTCACTTTAACCATGTGCATGATTATTTACCCAAATTTTCCCCGTTGCCCAATTTAACACCGGCGAACCGTCTTTATTTATTACACTTCTGTCTTCACCCATTAATAAAAATGTGCCTTCTAAAATAAAATCTTTAACAAAATCTTGAATTCCGTTTGCACCGTAGTATGGATATATCCCCTTTTCTCTCTTTTCTTTTGAAATTGGTCTTCTTAGAGAATCTAAAATATTTACAACCTCTTCCAGCTCTTTATATTCCACACCGTTTGGGCAAAGTTGTTTAATTAAATAACCAATTTTACTCAAAAAAAAAATTAACCCACGCAATAATTAAAAATTAAAGCAAAATATACAAAAAAATTAACAACGTTTAAAAGATTAATATATTCTGTTTTAAAACAGTTTAATAATTAATTGAAAAATTAGCGATGATCAAGTTAATAGCTATTTGTCACTTGTCACGCGTCACTAATCACAAGTCACTTGTCACCATTCACTAATCACAAGTCACTTGTCACCATTCACTATTCACAAGTCACTTGTCACGCGTCACTATTTAGTGCGCTTCTTTTAAATCTATAATATATAATAAATTAGTTGAAAAAGTGCAATTAATTTAATAACTTTCAGGTTATTTTTTAATAATTGTGCGTAAATAAAATGAAATATCCTTTTTCAGAAGTAGAAGACCGCTGGGTCAAACGTTGGGAAGAACGTAAAATTCACAAAACTGATTTAAATAGTCTTAAAGATAAGATTTATTGCTTAGTAATGTTTTCATACCCTTCGGGTTCTAAACTGCATTGCGGACATTGGTATAATTACGGACCGACCGATACATGGGCACGCTTTAAAAAATTAAAAGGATTTAATGTATTTGAGCCTATGGGATACGATGCTTTCGGATTGCCTGCAGAAAGCTATGCAATAAAAACCGGTATTCACCCTTACGATAGCACAATGAATAATATACGCGACATTCGCGAGATGTTAAAACGTATGGGCTGCATGTACGATTGGGATAGTGAATTAATGACCTGCGTTCCCGAATACTATAAATGGAATCAGTGGTTGTTTTTACAATTATATAAACGTGGCTTGGCATACAAAAAAGAAGCTCCCGTTAACTGGGACCCTGTTGACCAAACCGTATTGGCAAACGAGCAAGTTTTGCCTGACGGTACGGCTGAAAGAAGCGGTGCTAAAGTAGAAAAAAGGATGCTTTCCCAATGGTTCTTTAAAATCACCGATTATGCGGACGAACTGCTTGAAGGTCTTGATAAAATAGATTGGCCCGAAAAAACAAAAATTATGCAAACCAACTGGATTGGTAAAAGTTTCGGAACTGAAGCTAAATTTACAATTGAAGGACATAGAGATACAATAACAGTATTTACAACAAGACCCGATACGCTTTTTGGCGTTACTTATGTTGTTTTAGCCCCCGAAAGTGATTTAGTATC
>CALGLM010000089.1 GCA_937930275.1 uncultured Ignavibacteria bacterium | reverse complement strand
GAAGTGAATAAAAAAAGCACCAAAAATTCCGATAGAACCACAACAAAACCGGTAATAGGAGAAATTTTATACATATCCTTCTCCATCATTATCATTACGTTATGGCCATATGTAAATATACCTATTGCAATAGATAATCCACCGATTAAGAACAATATTTGTGTTCCGCTAATTGTAAATAAATTAGCAAAACTCAAATCTTGAAATGGATGCGACGAAACAAATAACCCCATAACGTTTGCTATATTATTTGCACCTAACGAGTATGATGCCAAAGCTCCTACAATTATTAAACCATAACGAGTATAAACATCTAAACGTAATAAGTGAATATTCTTTTTTAATATAGTCACTTTAATCAATTTAAAAAGAACAAATGCAAAAACTGCCGCAATAATAGGGCTTGTAACCCAAGTTGTCACAATTTTTGCAAGGGAATTATAGTCAGTCGGCGAACCGGTAAAATAATTCCAACCGACAATTCCTCCTACAATAGCTTGAGAAGTAGAAACCGGCAATTTTAATTTAGTCATAATAAATACAGAGGCACCTACTGCAAGAGCAACTGTAAAACTACCGGCAATTGCATTTACAGCTCCTAAAGAATTCAACGTTTTTGTAGTACCTTCCCCACCCATTACGCAACCTAACGTAACAAAAATACCTGCAATAATTGCCGCACTTTTAAATTTTACCATACGGCTAACCACCGCGGTTCCAAATACGTTTACCGCATGATTTGCACCCAACGACCAGCCTAAAAATAGACCACTTGTTATAAAAAACCAAACAGAATAATCCACTTTACTCTATCCTTTTAATTGCTGCTATCGATAACCTGTCACATACATCTTCAGATTCTTCGGCTATTAATTCAATATGATATGCAAAATATCTTATATGAATTTTATGACTTTGTTGAATATCCATTCTAAAAACAGTTCGTTTTAGGTTTTCTGCTATTTTATTTGTTTCTTTTTTATAAAATTGTACTTTTGTAACGTAATCTCTTACTGCATCCATATTCTTAAAATATGCTCTAATTCCGCTTACAGTATTTTCGCTGCATAACGTTGCTATTTCGGCTAAATCCAAAAAATTTTGTTTCAACGAAGGTAATATTTGCGGAATTTCAACCGAAAATTGCAATAATGTATCCGTAGTTGTGTTTAATACTCTATCACAACTTTCTAATAAACCTAATACATCTCCCCTACTTTCAGGAATTAAAGTTCGCGTATATAATTTAATTTCGATATTTCTTCTTAAATCATCTGCTTTTTCTTCAATTGCTCTAAGCTCGGTTATGTATCCTTCAAATTCTTTTTCTTGGTTTTCCAAATAACATTTTACACCAAGCTTAAATATTAGTCCGCCTTTTACAACATAGTCCAAATATTCGTCTATTTGTTGTTCAAGTTTTACTGTTTTTTTTATAAACATAGACATCTTTTTCTCTCTCCGACTACTTTTCGGCTTTCGGTTTTCGTAAATCTCTAAAAATTATTAAGTAACCTATTGCTACAGCTCCTAATAATAACCCTAACAACAATGATCTATTATTTTCTTTAAATCTAAACTTTATAAATAAATTTTCTCCGAGTTTAACGTTATCACCCAATAATTCAACAAAATAGTTGTCTTTTTCTTTTCCTAAAACAAAAGGACTTTTGGGACTATCTTCAGTAGCTTTGGGAATACTTTCATCAACCGAAGTTATATTAAACTTTTTTGGTAAAATTATTTTTACGGAATATTTGTCAATTTTAGCAAATCTTGTATTAATAAACCTATACTTTATTAAATAATTTCCATAGTCTTCAATTTGTTCTTTGCTAAAATCAAAATATTTCTCGATTTTTAATTGTACGTTACACTCTTTAAAACTTCCTGAATCTTTTTTAGTGACGTATAAATAATTTATTCCCTGAATTGTAATATTTTTAGCTATTAATCCGTTATCTGATTTTATTTCTTTTATGTCCCCCTTAAAATTAAAGGGAATTAATATTTCTTTAAAATAAGATTTGTCTGATTTAACAATAACATTAAGTTCTGCATTTCCGCTTTCATCAAATTTTAAATTCTCATTTAAACTTTTTATTACTTGCGCATTTAAGATAAACGGAAATAGGAATAAACTAATAATGAAAAATGATTTTATCTTTATCATGGTGTAATCCCCAAAAATTTAAACCATGTCATGCCGGCAATTAACAATAAAATAATTCCTATTGTGCTTATTATAAAACCGTACTTTAAGTTATCTAAAACCGAATATTGACCTGCAGTAAAGAGAATAACATTTGGTTTAGCCGAAATAGGAAGTCCTATTACCCAATCAATAGTAAAAGCTGCAGGCAATGCCAATGCTAAGGGATTAATTCCCAATTCTTTTGCTAAAGCAATTATAAACGGAATTAAAATTATGGTTCTCATTGTTTTAGAAGTAAATACAAAGTGAGAATACATCATTACCGCAATTATTACCGTATATAATACCCAAAAATTAATATGTTTATCAAAATTAATTGCCTTAAATAAAGATTGAACTGCCCAAGTTGCCGCACCGGTATCGTTTAGTGCTAAACCGCCGGCATAAGCACCTGCACTAAAAAGCATTAAATGCCAAGGAATATCAGCTTCGTTCCATTTCAAAATACCAACCCGAGGTAACAATGCAATTACACCGCCTATTATTGCTGCCATAACTGCGTTAATTTCAAATCCGAATAACCCAAAATGAAATCTATCAGTCACCCACATTAAAACAACAATGCCAAAAATTACCGCACCTTTTTTTTCTAATGCACTAAATTTTCCCATTGCATCAAGTTGTTTTTTTAGAACATCTATTCCCCCTTTTATTGCCGGCTGTTTTTCTTTATTGGTCAACCTAAACAATAATTTTGGACCTATTAGCCAAGAAATAAACATTGCGGTTAAAACAACCGGTAAGTTCGCAAACATCCAATCAGTATAATAAACTTTTGTTCCTGCCATGCTAAATATAAAAGCTAAAGCTATCAGATTTGCCGTACTTCCGGTCATAAATCCGGCAGATAAAATATTAATTCCCATTAAATTTTGTAAAAACAAATTTCGGCCAAAATTATTCGGATTTTCCGAAGTACTTCCGTAAATTGCCGCAACAATAAGCATAACCGGTAAAGTTATAACTGTTCTTGCCGCTGTTGCCGGAATTAGCGGAGCCAACACAAGTTGTAAAACTATAAAAGCCAACATCATCGGAAGTGCACTATGCCCAAATTTAACTATAAGTGAAAGTGCTATTCGTTTGGCAATATTTGTTTTTACTAACAACGAACTTAATATAAAAGCCATTACATTAAGCCATATAACATCGTACCCAAGCACGCCGAGAACGTTTTTCATTCCCCATGCATCCGTAAATACAAGCATTACCATTAATGCAAGCGAGGTTACATGTGTAGGTATCGATTCGGTTACCCACAAAACCAAAGCAAACGAAAAACAAGCTAAAACCGATTGACCTGCTAAAGTTAAACCTGCCGGTGTAGGCATATAATATAACAATAAAAATGCTATTATTGCTAT
This sequence comes from uncultured Ignavibacteria bacterium, assembly GCA_937930275.1. GTDB lineage: Bacteria > Bacteroidota > Ignavibacteria > Ignavibacteriales > Melioribacteraceae > JAEXOD01. Next base: position 3,831 of record CALGLM010000089.1, on the reverse strand, counting down.
AGGCAATCCCACATATTTCATTTTTCTATCAGTATTGGTTTCAGCCTTTTGAGGAATTACACTAAGTTTGTGTTTTTCTAAATCAAGAAGGTCGTCAATGTTTTCTTGACGACCGTTCACTAATTCCTCAGAATTCACGGCATTCTCTTTTACAAAAGACATCCCTTATTTTTGCTCCCATTTTGTATATGGATTAGCGATTAAATTTGAATTAAAATATCTTGGATCGCCGGAAACTTCTTCACCTATCCAAGAAGGGAATTCAATTTTTTGATTTTCTTCTTTTAATTCTACTTCGGCAACTGTTAATCCTTCGTTTTCTCCGTGAAATTCGTCAATTTCCCAAATTAATCCGGCATATTCTATTTTTGCTCTAAATTTTTCTATTATTGGTTTTTCGCAAAGATTATCTAACATTAAATTAGCTTCTTCGGCAGGAATTGCGTATTCAAATTCGCTTCTTGAAACTCCTACTGTTATCCCTTTTATAGTTAAAAAGCCTTTATCGTCAATAGTTCTTACTCTTACTACTCGTTCTTTAACAGTACTCAAATAACCTTGGCGGTAGTATTTTCCTTTTGCTAATGATTTCCATTCGTCGCTTTTAACTAAGTATTTACGTTCTATTTCTTTTCCCATTGCATTCTCCTATTTCATACCGACTAAGTTTTTTAGACCGCGTATGTAGTTAATGTTTTCAAATTGGTCTAATTCTAATTCTTTAACAGTATTTATAACCGCAATCGGATCTTCAGCTTCAACAGCTGCAGTTTTTATAGTTTTTCCGTCAACCGTAACTTCTGCAATTTCAACAATACAATTATTAATTGTGTAACCGGTTCTTTGTTTATGAACATTAACTCCCTTTAATAACTTTGAACCGCCTATTAATTCACTTAAATATTGTTCATATGTATATTCTTCACGTTCAAATTTAGGTACGGCAACTTTAAAACATTTAAATACTTTTTCAATTTCGCTAACCGGCAAAGGGAATTGACCTTTCATTATCGGAAGCCATTGTTCCAAACGGTCTTCGTTAACTTGCTGTAATGTTTTGATATCCATTAAGCCGTCACGAATTTTTGTATTATCCATACTAACTTCCGAAAGGATATAAACTTCATCACTCTGGCGTGTTTTTCCTTCCGGATGTTTTTTAATATTTACTTCGGCTGTTCCTAAGTTATTGTTGAATGTTCTCCATTCCCAACGTGGAATAATTTCTGACATGTTTACCTCTATTAAGTTAATTAAATTATTTGGAATAATTAAAACAATATTCATGCCGAATAAATTTACGTCAAAAAGCAGCTTTTTTAGCATATTCCGATGTAATATTAGGCTAAAAGTGACGATATTTCGTCAATACGACGATTTTTCGGCGTCATTAATTCGTCAGAGTCCAAAAGACTAATGGAAACCTAATACTGCAATCATCATTTTTATAATGCCGTAAATATTTTTGCTTGACATAGTACCAAAAATTTTAGTATATTATGAGTCTAAATTTTGAAAAGAAGCCATTCAAAGCTCACGGAGAGGTGGGTGAGTGGCTGAAACCAACGGTTTGCTAAACCGTCGTAGGGGTTAAACTCTACCGCGGGTTCGAATCCCGCCCTCTCCGCTGATAAAAAAGGTTGAAACCTAAAGTTTCAGCCTTTTTTGTTTTTATTACTTAATAAACAAAACTTAAAATATTTTATTTAAAATTTGTTTCCCAATTTCAATCAAAATTTTATTTTTCTTTATAATTAATATATGTTAATCTAAAAGCGCTAATCAAATTAATTACTTAATTTATAAATATTTTTTTTGTATTTCTCAAATAATTATCCTATTATTTACGTGGTATTTTTTGTTTAAATAATTTTTAATAAATTGAGATTTTAGATTTTCAATAAACTCATCATTTTGGATCTACAATGGTCATTGAAGTCAAAAACTTGGGCGTGCTAACACATGCAAAATTTTCACTTGGAAATTTGACGGTTATTTGCGGCAATAATAATACAGGAAAGACCTATGCAACTTATGCCCTATATGGTTTTTTAGCTTTTTGGAGAGACGTTTTTAAAATAAATGTTGATGATTTATATGTCTCGCAACTACTTGATCAAGGTACTACAACAATCGACTTAAATAACTATGTTCAAAAAGCAGAAAAAATAATTGCTGATGGCTGTAAGGAATATACAAATATTCTTCCTACAATATTCGCTTCAGCTCCTGAAAAGTTTACGAACGCAGAATTTAAAGTTACATTACTATCTGAAGATATAAATCTAAACAGGTACTATAATAGTACTATTCGCGGGGCATCGCGAGCTGAATTATTTACAATAAATAAAAACAAAGAAAGTAATTTACTTGTAATAACATTATTAGTTTCTAGCGAAACTGTAGAAATTCCAAAACAGTCTATTATCAGTATCATTAGTGATGCAATTAAGGAAATTATTTTTGGACATTTATTTCCAAAACCTTTTATTGCAAGTGCCGAAAGAACCGGTGCAGCTATTTTCCGAAAAGAATTAAATTTTGCGCGTAACCGATTGCTGGAACAAATGAGTAAAAGTAAAAAAGAAATTGATCCTTTTGAGTTGCTTTTTAAAGCTTATCAGGATTATGCTCTGCCCGTAAAAGCAAATGTAGATTTCGCTCGAGATATTGAAAGAGTTGCTAAAAACAGTAGTTTCATAATTAAAGAGCACCCAGAGATTGTTGAATATTTTGATAACATTATAGGCGGTAAATATACGGTTACAAGAAATGATGAACTTTATTATGAACCTAAAGGTAAAAAAGTAAAACTCACAATGGATGAAAGTTCTAGCTCAATTAGATCTTTACTTGATATTGGTTTTTATGTTAGACATTTAGCTCAACAAAATGATTTATTAATTGTTGACGAACCGGAACTAAATTTACATCCGGAAAATCAGAGAAAAATTGCTCGTCTATTCGCTAAGCTCATTAATATAGGCGTGAAAGTTTTTATTACTACCCATAGTGATTATATTATCAAAGAGATGAACACTCTAATAATGCTAAATCAAAATAAAGACTATGTAAAAAAAATAGCTAAAGAAGAAGGGTATAATGTTGATGAACTTTTATCTCCGAACCAAATTAAGGTTTATATTGCAGATCAAGATCTAATAAAAAAAGACGGTGGAAAAAAGAGAACAAGTTGTAATACTTTAATAGAAGCGGTGATAACTGACGAATTAGGAATTGAAGTTAAAAGCTTTGATAAAACAATTGACATAATGAACCGCATTCAAGAAGCAATAGTTTGGGGATAAACCTTTGAGCTCAATCAAAATTCTTAAAAATATGATTAAAGACTCTGCAAAAGTCAAAATATATAAAGAATATAATAAGTTGCGTGTATCCTTAAAAGAGCCACAATGCGAAGATTCAACCTTAGTCATCAATAATTTGCCGGAAGAATCTATTGTAATAAAAGCTGACGAATTCAAGTCCCCTTCATCTTTATTCAAAGGCGAAAATGGAGAACTAAAAAGAGCCGATTACATTATAGTCTCGGAAACAGATGATGACAAAGTTGTACTATTTATTGAATTAAAGAAGACAAAAGATAAAGAGGAAGAAATCATTAAACAATTAAAAGGCTCCTATTGTCTATTTTTTTATCTTAAACAAATTGGTATTGAATTTTGGGATAATGATGACTTCTTAAGCGGATATAGATATAGGTTTATCTCTTTTGGACACACATCTATTCGTAAAAATAGAACAATAATTACAGTAAAGGGAAAAATACATGATAAATCCGAAAATATGATGAAAATTAATTGGCCAAAT
>CALGLM010000088.1 GCA_937930275.1 uncultured Ignavibacteria bacterium | reverse complement strand
CCACCGAGATCTACACTCTTTCCCTACACGACGCTCTTCCGATCTAGAAAAAACATTATATTTCTTTTCATTACGCAACAAATCTATCGAGTATTTTGCCATTCTCTCAAAATCACCTATTTCGCAAATAAACCCTGTTTCGTTATGCACATTTAATTCAGGTAATCCGCCGACTGAAGTACTTATAACTGGTAATCCACAAGCCATAGCCTCAAGTGCCGCAAGCCCAAAACTTTCAGATTGAGAAGGCATAATAAATAAATCTGATGAACTTAAAATTTCTACCAACCCGTCTTGTTTTCCTAAAAAAAGTACATCTGATTGTAGATTTAATTCTCGTGTTAGTCTTTCACATTCTCCTCTATCTGGTCCGTCTCCAACAAGTAACAGTTTTGCCGGAAGTTCTTTACTAACAATCTCAAAAGCTTTAATTGCGTCAGTAACTCGTTTAACCGTTCTAAAATTTGAAGTGTGAACTATAACTTTTTCATCATTCGGTGCAATATGCTTTTTGAAATCACAACACTTACCCGGCTTAAATACATTTGGATCAATGAAATTGTATATTACTTCAATATCTTTATTAATTTGATAATTAGTAATTGTTTTTTCTTTTAAAAATCGTGAAACAACGGTAACCCCGTCACTTTCTTCTATGCTAAATTTAACTAATGGTAAAAACGACGGTTCTAAACCTACCAACGTAATATCCGTACCGTGCAGCGTGGTAATAATTTTCAGGTCTTTATTGTTTTTTTTCATTATTTGCTTAGCCAAATAAGCACTAACAGCATGGGGAATAGCATAATGTACGTGAATTAAATCCAATTTTTCATATTCCATTACTTCGGTCATTTTACTTGTTAATGCTAATGTATAAAGTTGACCGTCAAACAACGGATATGTTGTGCTTTCCACTTCATGAAAATATATGTTTTCAACAAATGTTTTTAATCTGTATGGTAAAGCACTGCTAATAAAGTGAACTTGATGACCTAAAGCTGCTAATTCTTTACCTAATTCTGTAGCAACAACCCCGCTGCCGCCATATGTGGGGTAACAAGTAATTCCGATTTTCATTATTTTTTGACTCAACTGTTATATTTATTATATTTAAACACTAAAATATAAATAAAAATTCACCAATTACTATGAAATTATTGTTAATAGGAAGTTCGGTCTTAGATTACATTTATAAGGATAAAAACTGTATTAATAAACCGGGCGGAGTTTATTATTCTGCTTTAGGTTTATCATCAATAATTCCTCAAATTAATCAACTTTATTTATTAACCAATTATACAAATGATTATTACCGATTAGTAGAACAAGTTTATTCTAAATTTAACTTAACTAATAGTACAATTGTTAATGATATCCCGATTATTCACCTTTCATTACATCCCGATAAAGAGAGAGACGAATGTTATCAAAATTTATCCAATCCCTTAGTTATTGATAATAAAATTGATTACAAACAATTTGACGGGATATTTATAAACATGATAACGGGATTTGATATTTCGGTAGATACTTTAGAAAAAATCCGAGTTGTTAAAAAAGGCATTTTATATTGCGATATTCACTCGCTTGCAAGAGGTATAGGCGAAAATAATAAACGTACTTTTAGGAAAATTCCGATGATTGAACGTTGGTTAAAATGTTTGGATATAATACAAGTTAACGAATCGGAGTTTTTAACGCTTTCCGATAGTAACGATAAAGAACAAATAATAGATGAAATATTTAATTATGGTGTAAAAGGTTTAATAATTACAAAATCTAAAAAAGGTGTTGAAGGCTACTTTAAAGAAATGAATACTATTAAAAAATATTTTTTGGACGCTGAAAACGTTAACAGTATAAATTCAGTTGGTTGCGGTGATATTTTTGGCTCGGTTTTCTTTTATTCGTATATTTGCCATAAGGATTTTGGATATTCTTTAAGAACGGCAAATTATTTTGCGGGATTGTTTTCTACTTATGCCCGATACGATAATTTTATAATAAACTTAGAAAAACAACATGAATAAACGAGTATTAGTTATTGGCTCCAACGGTATGCTGGGGCAAACAATAGTAAAATTGGCAAAAGATAAAAATTTTACAATTTTAGCAGCATCAAACGAAGATACATCATATTTAGATGATTTTATGTATGTTAAAATTGATATATCCGATGAATTACAAGTTGCCGATTTAATACTAAACACTAAACCTGAATTTATTATTAACACGGCAGCATATACTAATGTAGATAAAAGTGAAACGGAAAAAGAACTTGCCGAAAAAATTAATGTAAAAGGGGTTGAATATTTAGCTCGATATGCAAACAAAGCTTCTTCACATTTAATTCATATTTCAAGCGATTATGTGTTTGACGGAAAAAACGGACCTTATACGGAAATGGACAATCCCAACCCAATAGGTTTTTATGGTTTAACTAAATTATTGGGTGAACAAGTTATTGAGAAGAATACATCATTATATACAATAATTCGAACAAATGTGTTGTACGGACCTGCAAAATACGGAAGACCCGATTTTGTTAAATGGGTATATAATAATCTTAAAGATAATAAAAGTATAAATATAGTAACTGACCAAATTAATAACCCTACATACTTAATAGATATTGCAAGTGCAATAATTACAATTATTGAAAATAACATTGTAGGCTTATTTAATATAGGAGGAAAAGAATTTTTAAGCAGATACGATTTTACGTTAAGAATTGCAGATTTTTATAACCTTGATAAAAGCCTTATTAACCCAATTTTAACAGAAGATTTAAGACAACCGGCGCCCAGACCTTTAAAATCAGGTTTGATTAATGCAAAAGCCAAAAGTATTTTTAATTATTCTCCTTTAGAAATAGAAGAATCATTAAAAGAGATGAAAGAAGAATTAGGTATGCAATAATTTATGAGCTTTCTCTTTTACTTTTAATAAACTGCGAAAAATTATTATATTTTTCCTTTTGTTCTAAAGATAAATAATCTTTAACAACATCGTACGCAATATCCAAATAACGTAAGTTTAAATTTCTGACCGCACGGCTAATTTCAATCTCAAATTTATCTTGCTCAGGTAGAACAATTGTAGCAAACTGAAGTACTGCAAGCATATTTAAACTATTATGAATTTGATTGTTGTTTGCAATTTGAATTAAATAATCTACAATTTCTTTAAAGGTTGAACAAATTTCAATTGCCTTTTTTCCGGCTTCATTCATAATATCAAATTTTTGCAATATTTTTAGTTTATCATCGGCAGCAATTTTAATTAATATTTTTATCTTATCTTCAACATCAAGGCGATTTGAATTTGCACTTACTGAACATTTTTTAATTAAATTTGCAATTGCCGTGTTTAAATTATCTGTTGCATATTTTGCCAATTCCCCGGCATATCTAATATCTTTTATTATTTTAATTAATTCTTCGTATTTTCCGTCTTTAGTTAAATTATCAATTAATGCAATTGAAACTTTTTCGCCTACATTTTTTTTATTTTTGTCTAAGTTATCCCAAGTTTCTTTTTTATAATACATATCACTAATTTTATTAAAATCGGAAGTAATTGCTTTGGATAACATTAGAATTTTAAACCGGTTTATGTTTAATTTATGAACAAAATCTTCATAATTTTTTTCGTCCACATCAAATGAAATAATTGCTTCGCCTCCAAGGTTACCGTATTTAAAGTTAGAAACCGATAATCCTTTTGTAGTAGATTGCAAAAATTCGATTAATACTTTAAATCTTGATATTTCACTTGGTTCAACTTTTACGGTAACCTTTTCTGTTTTCATAAGCTACTCTGAATATTTAACTTTCATGTTATAATCCCATTTATCAAAGTACAAGTTCCCACCTCTCCATTCAACCTCTCCTCTCTGGAAATCGACTGTTTCGCTGCGCGGATATATTTTAGCCGGAAAAAGAGGAGCACAAATATCATCATTCACAATTAATCTATATGAATCCATTCCGCCAAGATAAAAATATTGCACACTTTCATCCTGCGATTTAGTAATACCAAATGATTGATCAATCGGTAACCAACCGTATCCTTCTAAGTAAAATTCAGCCCAATCATGTAAATTTACTTCTCCCGGATGCAACATCCAACCGCTTTGCCATTTAGCCGGAATTCCGTTATACCTGCATAATGTTATAAACAACAAAGATACTTGCCCGCAATCACCATGTCTATTGGTAATTACATAATCCGGAATGTTATACAAAGTAGAGTACTCGCGAGCACCCGCCCAAGGAATATTTTTATCTATCCATGTAAATATTTTTTTTGCAATAATATACGGATCCTTTTCCGAACCAACTATTTCTTTAGATAATTCTTTAACTTTATCTGTAAAAACGATATGGGGATAAAATTCGGCAGTATATTTTTTATAAAGCTCTGATTCTTTATTGTATGGTTTAATTTTTTTTGCATCTATTTTATTATACTCTGCCGAAGCAAGGTATTCAACTTCTACATTAAATACAGTAGGTTTACTTTTTTCTGCAAATTTTTCTAAATATATTGTTCTTTGTAAATTGTTATTTCCTGCTATTATATAATTTTCACTATTTACGCTAATAAGCTTCACTTGATTTTGTCTTCTGTTATCTTCACGAGGATAAGGCAGCCAACAGCGAATTAATTCACCATCCGGAATAGCATCTGCTTCAACCTCCACCGTATAATTTAGATTAATTTTAACAGGATTTATTAATACATTTTTATTCTTTTCTCCTTTTTCAACAACTTTAGGGATATACTTTGAAAGGAATAAGCTTAAATTACTTTCTGAGACACCGTCAACTTGTTCTTTCACTTTCTTAGCATCCTCATCAAGCAAAAATAGATTCCTATCGGTTCTGTTAAAATAATATTTTTTTCCGTTAATATATTTATATTCAAGTTTATTTGTTTTTTCCCACTTTTCTAAGTCTTTTTCGGTAATTCCCGGAAAGTACTTATCTAAATATTTAAGAACATCAGCCGCAGTTTTTGAAAAATCTTTACTGATTCGTTCCATTCTTTCATTTTCAAATTTTAAAGTTTCACGTTCGTTATTTGTTAATGATTCGTCATCTAAAAAATTCTCAATCATTTCATGAGCATTCATAAAATTTCCCTTTTCAACTTGAGCTTGTACTTTCTCCAATTTACTTTGGGCAAACATCATTGACCCCGAAATAATCAATAAAAATATTATAAACTTTTTCATGTTAATCCTCTTCATATTTATGCTTAATCACTAAATCAGCCAATTCTCTAAATGCACCTCTTCCGCCGTCTCTAACACAAATATAATCAACTATATCAATTATTTTATCAACAGCATCACCGGGAGCGGCAGAAAATCCTACAGCACTAATAATTCCTACATCGTTAACATCATCACCTATAAAAGCGACCTCTTCCGGAAGTATATCATACTCATCACACAATTCAAGCATCTTAGATTTTTTATCATGAATCCCGATAAAAGTAAAATCCAACTTCAATCGTTCGCCTCTTTTAGTAATAACCGGTGAAACATCTGTTGAAATAATACCACAAATTATTCCCTTTTCTCGCAACAAAACGGAACCCATACCGTCTTTTACGTTAAATTTTTTCATTACTAAACCTTCTGCCGTATAATATAGCCCGCCGTCTGTTAATACCCCGTCAACATCGGTAATCACCATTTTTATTTTTTTTATTTTTTCAACAAAAGATGTATTCAAGTTAACCATAATAAATTATTAATAACATTTATAAAATACAGAAATTAATAGAAAAATTCAAAATTTGGACAAAAAAAAACCTT
>CALGLM010000087.1 GCA_937930275.1 uncultured Ignavibacteria bacterium | reverse complement strand
CCGGGTACGTTTGAAGCATGTTTTAATAAGCACACATTCCCTGCCATTAAAGCCGGAGCAGCAAACCTAAAAACCTGCCAAAACGGAAAATTCCAAGGCATTACTGCCAAAACTATTCCGACAGGGTCAAATCTAACATAACTTTCGGCTGCTTCGGTTTCAATTACCTCGTTTTTTAATATCTTTTCGGCATTGTTTGCATAATACTCACAAACCCATGCGCATTTTTCTACCTCCGCAACCGATTGTTTAATCGGTTTACCCATTTCTAATGTAATAAGTTTTCCGTAACACTCTTTGTTGTTTCTTAGTAATTGTGCTACTTTCAATAAATATTCGCTTCTTTTGCTAATTGAAGTCTCTTTAAACTTTAGCCAAGTTTTTTGAGCATTTTCGATAACTTGTGATACAATTTTGTCGGAGTCAATTTCATACTCGGCTATTGATTCTTGGGTTGCCGGATTAATTGATTTCATTTTCATTTTTAAACTCCTATTTAATAGCGTATATTCTCATTCCGCTACTAATAAAATGATTAATAAATCTTGTTAAATAAAATATACTTCTTTTTATTATTCCTTTCGGAATAAATCGTTGTGTATCAATTACACCTATTTTAAGCAGAAAATTCATTAGTAAATCGCCTTGGTTGGTAACTACAACTTTTGAAAATCCTGCGTCTATTAAATATTTTTTAATCGTTTTAGGATCAAAAATATATATATGACCTTTGGGCATAAAATAAAACCAATCAGCTCCTTTTATTTTTCTTTCGGGACAGTTATAATTGCCCGTTGTTATAAATAAAACACCTTTGGGTTTTAAACTTTTATAAATAATAGATAATGCCTCTTTTGGGTTTGGAAGGTGCTCTATTACTTCTTTCATACTAATAATATCAAAATAAGCAGAAGAAAGTTTAGCCCCATAAATAGAGTTGTTTTCCACGTCTAATTTTTGTAATTCCGAAAATTTTGCTGCGGCAGGCGAAATTTCCAACCCCTTTGTATTTAATCCCTTTATTTTTGCTTTGTACAAAAATAAACCCATCCCGCTTCCAATATCAAGTATATTCCCTTGTTCTTTACAACCTGCCATTTCTTTTAATGTTGATATGTCCCAATCCGACAAATCGGAAATATCACATTTTTGTACAAATTCTTTTACATACTCAACATTTTTATCAAAACCGCCCCCTTTAAAATAATCTTCGTCATATAAATTACTTATGTCCTCATCTTTTAAGCGAGGGTTTACATACACTAAATTACAATTATTACATTTAACAATATTAAACCCCTCTTTTATATATACAATGCGGTAATTATCGTTTCCGCAATAATTACATACAACGCTTTCTAATTTACTCATAACATACTTATTTTTATTGATATTACTAACTTACAAAATTTTATTGTAAGTAAAAAAACATAAAAATTGCCACAAATAGATTTTAGATTATAAATATATTTAGTATATTTATTAACTAAAGAAAAATAAAAATAAAATGTCGGAAAGTTATTTTAACATAAAAGCTGATTACAAAGAAACTAACTATATATGTCAAAATATAAGCAAAAAATTAAGTGACATGAATATTGATACTGCCGACATAGCGGCTTGCGAAATAGCAACTCGCGAAGCACTAAACAATATAATTAAACATGCCTATCTAAATAATTGCGAAAATAATATTGAAATTTTTGTTTCCGCAAATAACAATAAAGTTTCTATTTCTGTTTCGGATTACGGTAAAGAAAGAACCGAAATTAAAGCTGCAACTCTTAATTTTAATCCCCATGATATCGAAAATTTGCCGGAAAGCGGATTTGGCTTATATATAATTGAAAAAGTTATGGATTTGACCGAATACATTTCTGAAAACGGAAAAAACACTTATACTATAACAAAGATTTTAAAGAACAATAACACGCCATGAAAAAATTTCTGCCGATACTGATTTTTCTTGCATTAAATACCTTTCCGACTTTTGGACAAGATTCCTCAAACACATTACGAATTGGTTTTTTATCTAACCGATCAATTAATTTTTGTACAAACCAATGGAAACCTACCGTTGACTATTTACAGCAAAAGCTTCCGCAATACAATTTAAAATTTGTACCGGTTACATATAACAATATAGAAGAATACATAAAAGACAAAAAATTAGAATTTATTTATATAAATCCGGCTTATTATATTCAATTTAGAGAGAAGTACGGTTTAACTCAACTTGTCACAATTGTTTACCATAGGGGAATATATAAACATTATTTATTCGGTAGCGTATTATTTGCGAAACATAAGTTTAACATTAACAACTTTAATGATTTAAAAGGGAAAAGACTTATTGTAACTTCTCCTTATTCTTTTGGCGGTTGGTTAATGGTGCTGTACGAAATGAATAAAAAAAAGTTTGACCCCTTTAAAGAATGCAGATCAATTATTTTTAGCAATAATCACGATTCTGTAATGGCCGCAATTAATAGAGAAGATGTGGAAGCGGGGGTTGTGCGTACCGGAATTTTGGAAGAATACCAAAAAGCCGGGAAGATAAATATGAAAGATTATAGAATAATTAACCAAAATTTAGATTACCAAGCAAAAAATAATTTTAATTTATTATTAAGTACTTCTCTTTACCCTGAATGGCTTATTTGTAAATCGAGCCATACAAACGAAACTGCTGCAAAAGATATTTTAGAATCATTATTGCAAATTAAAGAATCGGACTTTCCGGCAATAAAAGGCGATTATTCCGAGTTTTTAAGTGCTGCTGATTACCATTCGGTTGTTGATGTTTTAGTTTCGCTTAATATGATTTCGTACTCTACCCATTCGGGGAAAAAAATCAGTAAAAATAATGACGAATTTATAAGTCTAAAAACAATACTTTTTATTTTACTCCCTTTGTCCTTTGCCATCATAATACTATTTATATTCTATCAACGAAGATATATTAACTTAAAAGGTAAAAACGCTATTGAATTTGAAAAAAAAGAATTGTTGATTAATTCGTTATCACGAGATATAAAACGATATCATTATTTGTTTAATTCATTACCATTTGGAATTTTAATTTTAGATAAAGTTAATATAATTTCATTTATAAACGAAACATTACTAAATATTTTAAAAATAGATAAAAAAACAAATTTCATTGGTTTAGATTTTAATATCTGCCTTAATAACTGGTTTGATATATTGGATATTAATAAAGAATTACGAGAAAAAGTAATTAGAATAAACCATATATTACAAGATAGAACCATTTCCACATATTTTGGAAAATACTATATAAAAATTTCTCCTTATTCCCTGCCTGACGGGGGATGTATAAGAATTTTTGAAGATATTACCGAAGAAAAAAAGAACAAAGACAGACTTCGTCAAATCGAAAAAAATTATGAGCTTATAACCGATGGTTGGACAGATTTAATTTGGAACTTGGATTTTGACCTACGTATTTTATATGTCTCGCCAAATGTAGATTTGGTTACAGGATATACAACCGAAGAATATTTAAATAAAAAACTAAACGAAATAATTGCCCCCGAGTCGCTTAGTTTAATTGTAGAATTAGCAGAACAGGCAGTAGAAAACCCAAGTTCTGTTATCGGTAAACGAATTGAATTTGAGCATATTAACAAAGACGGTAGTAAACAATGGTTTGAAACTACTTTAACATACAGAGAAGATACCCAAAACAATATGCGGTATTTTGCAGGCGTTTCAAGAAATATTACTGCTAAAAAGAAAGCAGAAAACGATTTGAAACAAAGCGAAGAAAGATTTAGACTTGTATTTGACCAAGCACCGGTAGGAGTGTTAATTTTAGATTTAGATTTTACCATAAAAATGGTTAATAAATCTATGTTTAAGTTTTTAGGTTATACTTCTGATGAAATTATAGGGAAATCATATTTCGGTTTGTTTGCACCCGAAGAATCGTTTAATAGAAAAGATTATATTATTGATTTTCTGAAAGGGTTGGCAAATGAAATTTCTCCGGAATTCAAATTCTTTACCAAATCAAAAAAAATAGTTTGGGGAAAAGTAACCGGTGCAATTATAAAAAATGTGGAAAATGAAATAATTTGTTATTCGCAAGTAATTGAAGATATTACCGAATTAAAAAAGACAGCCTTATTTTTAAAGGAAACCGATTTGCAATTTAAACAAGTTTGGGAAAACTCGTTTGACGGCATGCGTTTAACCGATTCCGAAGGTTTTATTGTTTTAGTTAACAAAGCTTTTTGTAATTTGGTTAAAAAATCTGTAAACGAATTGTTAGGTAAACCATTTTCCGTAATTTATCAGGAAGATAATTCGCCGGCAATACTTAAAAAGGGGAAAGAACGATTTTTGAATAATTCGGTTGAATCTAACTTTGAACGAGAATTGACTTTATGGAATAATGAAAAAGTATGGTTTGAGCTTACAAATTCTTATATTTATCTTGAAAACGAACCGAAATTATTATTAAGTATTTTTCACGATATTACTAAAAGAAAACAAGCCGAAGAAGAGATTAAAAAATATTCGGAACAGCTTGAAGAAGCTAATAAAAGTAAAGATAAATTCTTTTCTATAATTGCACACGAATTAAAAAGCCCTTTCCAAGGTTCTTTGGGCATCTCTGAAATATTAAGTACAGAATTTGATGTTTTAGATAGACAAGAAGCCAAAGATTTAATTAAAAGCCTTCATAGGTCGTTAAATAATCAGTATAATTTATTAAAGAATTTATTAGATTGGAGCAGACTTCAAACAGGCAGAATACAATGCAACCCCGATACTATTATTATTGAAGAAATTGTAAAAGATGTTCTTTATTTACTTCAAAATAATATCAAAAATAAACAAATAGAAATTGAATTAAATATTGAAAAAAGTCATAAAGTATTTGCAGATTTTTTAATGATTAGAACGGTTATTACTAATTTAATTGCAAATGCCATAAAATTTACTTATAATAAAGGACTGATTAAAATTTATTCAAAATCATTAGATGAATTTATTGAAATATCTGTAGAAGATAACGGTGTAGGAATAGAACAAACAAATATTGATAAATTGTTTAAAATAGACTGTCAAATTTCTACATACGGAACAAATAACGAAACAGGCACGGGTTTAGGACTTATTTTATGCAAAGAAATGATTGAAAAGAACAACGGCAAAATAGGAGTAGAAAGCAGAAAAAATTTGGGGAGTAGGTTTTATTTTGTTTTACCAAAAACGCAAAATAATGGTATTTAGCTATGAAAATACGACAAAAAATTACATTATTAATTATTTCAATTGTATCGGTCTTTACCATTGCGGTAATGTATTTTGGAAAAACCGAAAAAGATAAAATTTTATTTAGACTTAAAGAGCTAAAGAACGAAAAGACCGTTTTATTGGAAAAAGCGTCTGAAGTTCTAAGTAAAAGTCTGTATAATTACGCTTATGATTATACATATTGGGATGAAATGGTTAATTTTGTAAAAAATCCTAATCAAAAATGGGCTACCGAAAACATCGATAATACTCTCTCTGTTTTTAACGCTAATTTAGTGTATATCTTTAAGCCCGATTTTAGTTTATTATACAAAACATCCAACTTTGATACAGATTTTGAAAATCATATTTTTAATAAAGAAAATTTAAAGGAAATATTTAAAGATACTTATTTTCATCACTTTTTTATTAAAACAAGTGTAGGAATTATTGAATTTAGGACTGCCCCCATACAAAACGGAACCGATTACCAAAGAATTACAACACCAAAAGGTTATTTTATTGCCGGAAGATTATGGAACAGTAGTTTATTATCGGAACTTAGTTTATTAACCCAGTCGGAAGTACAGCTTGTTGTTTCCGATTCGACAGTAAAAGAAAACCTTGATAGTACCGAAGGAATTTTGTGTTACAAAACTTTAAAGAACTACGATAACGTCCCTATTGCTCAAGTAATATCTAAAACCAGACCTATCGGATTACGGCAGACGGAAGAAACATTTTCGGATCAATTGATTTTCGTAATTATTTTTTCGGTTTTATTTACAGTTTTAATAATTGCCTTTTTATATACGACAATTCTAAAACCATTAAAAGTTATTTCTAAAAGTTTGAATTCAGGTAATATTAATTTATTAACCAATATCTCATCTCAAAAAGATGAATTTGGAAGACTTGCATTACTAATTTATGATTTCTTTAAGCAAAAGGAAGCACTTGTAACAGAAATTGCCGAAAAAAAGAAAGCAGAAGATACACTAAAACAGCATGATGAAATTATGTATACTTTAATTAACAGTATGCCCGATATCGTTTGCTTTAAGGACGGAGAAGGAAAATGGCTGGAGGCAAATAAATTTGACCTGGATTTGTTTGAACTTTCAAATGTTGATTATAAAGGGAAAAAAGACTCCGAATTAGCACAATATAGTCATTTTTACCATGATGCTTTTTTAGCTTGTGAAGATTCTGATGAAATTGCATGGTTAAATAAAGGAATAACGCACGGCGAAGAAACTATTCCTAAACCGGACGGCACATCATTGGTTTTTGATATTATAAAAGTTCCTTTATTTAATGCTGACGGAAGCAGAAAAGGGTTGGTTGTAATAGGAAGAGATATAACTAAAAGAAAACTTTCCGAAAAAGCTTTACGCGAAAGCGAAGAAAAGTACCGCAAAATATTTGAAAATGTACAAGACGTATTTTATCAGGCTGACCTTAACGGTGTAATACTTGAAATTAGTCCGTCAATTGAAAGATACTCCGGATATAGTAGAGAAGAGCTAATCGGTACTCATATTAAAAATTTATATAAAAATCCGGATGATAGAGATATTCTTATTTCATACTTAAATAAACTTGGCGAAATTACGGATTTTGAAGTTGAATTGATAAGCAAAAACGGTAGATTAATTTACATGTCCGTAAATAGTCATTATATAACAGACTTTGAAGGACGGAAAATTGGAATAGAAGGAAGTATAAGAGATGCTACCGATAGAAAAATAGCCGAACGAGAACTATTAAAAGCAAAAGAAAAAGCCGAAGAATCCGAAAAATTAAAATCTGAATTTTTAGCTCAAATGTCGCATGAAATTCGCACTCCTATTAATGCAATCTTAAGTTTTTCGAGCTTAATTCAAAACGAGCTGGAAGACTCGGTTGAAGATGACTTAAAAACTGCATTTTCTATAATTAAGCGAGCCGGAAGAAGAATTATACGTACTATAGATTTAATATTGAACATGTCCGAAATACAGACCGGAACATACGATTCGCAATTTAAAATGATTGACGTATTTGAAGACATTATTTATAAAAACTATGAGGAGTTACGTAGTTTTGCATTAGAAAAAAATATTGATTTAAACTTAAACAAAAATACTTCTAAAACATACCTTGTAATTGATGAATATACCGTCAATCAAATATTTAATAATTTAATAGATAATGCAATAAAATATACAATTACGGGCTCGGTTGATATAAATATTTATACGGATTCAGAAAATAGATTAACATGTGAAATTAAAGATACCGGTATTGGAATAAGCGAGCAATACATGAAAAATTTATTTACTCCGTTTACCCAAGAAGAACAAGGTTATACAAGAAAATATGAAGGGAACGGATTAGGACTTGCGTTGGTTAAAAAGTATTGTGAATTAAACGGTGCGTCAATTGAAGTTGAAAGTGAAAAAGGAAAAGGCTCGTGCTTTAAAGTTGTTTTTAACAGAAAAAATAACATTTAAAATAATTTTTGTATTTGTATTAATATTTAATGGTTTAAATGCTCAAGATTCAACCAAAAGCGAAGCAATAAAACCTAAAGATTTTTGGAATAAAAAAGCTCTTGTAAAACCTATTTACCCTCCATACCCATTAATGGCCGGCTTTTTATTGGTTAAAGAAGCTAACCAAGGAGATCCGTTTGCCCAACATGAACTCGGGTTGCGCTATATAATGGGAAACGGTTTTAATGCAGATACTGCTTTGGGAATAAGCTGGCTTAAAAGAGCCGTTAAAAGCGGAATACCTGCAGCACATTTCAACTACGCAATTATGTGCATTAACGGAACGGGTGTTGATTGGAATCCTTTTGAAGCATTTTACCACATAAAATTTGCCGCCGTTGCAGGATTACCCGAAGGAATGTATTTGCTCGGCATTTTATATACTGATAATCTGTTAATAAGTAGAAACTTAAACTTAGCATTTCAATGGCTAAATAAAGCTGCGACTGCCGGATTTTTACCCGCTAAACAAGTTATTGACGAAATAATTAAAAGCGGTTTTTTGCCTCCGGAAGAATCAAAAAACACAGAAGAAGAAACTAAAACAATTGTTGATAATTCTTCAACAGTTTTAGACCCCGGTTTTGAGCCGGATCTAATTAATTTTGAAAAAGACTCGACTTCGGCTAATAAAGAAGACTATTTTATTAGTCATCTTTCAGTAAAAAAAATAAACGAAATTCGTGATTTTGTAGGCTGTAAAATTGATTCGGTCGATTTATCGGTGGATTCGTTAAAAGCAATCGAAATTATTAAAAAAGCTGCGGATTTTACTTCCCCCGAGGCAGTATATGCATTTGCTAAATTAATGCTTAACTCCAAAAAAGCACAGTTACAGTATGCAGAATCTCTATTAAGATCAATGAGATTAGGTTATAATGCAGCAATATTTTCATTAAATTCTATTTTAAACGATAATAAGTTTTCTGACGAGTTATTTAAAGGAGTAACAAAAAAGGATCCTTCTGCATTATATATTATTTCTCAAATTCGTTTGTTAAATTTAAAATTTGATATTACATACGAACAAGCCATAGAATACTTAAAGCTTGCGGCTTCAAAAAACAACTTAAATGCTATTAACGAACTTGCAGTAATTTACTTTACGGGTAAATATGATATGAAAGATAAAGATGTAGCATTAAAACTATGGGAAAGTATTTATAACATAGATAACGAAGCCAAACAACGACTTCTTTTTGCAAAACTAATTGAAGACGTAAACTTAATAACAAAAAACGATTACGATTATTTGAAAAATGCAAGCGATAACGGAAGTATAATTGCAGATGCGGCAATTGGTTATATTTACGAAAAAGGTGTTTTTACGGCACCTAAAAAAGCAATGGCAGAAAAATATTATCGCAAAGGTGCAAGAAGAGGAAATAATTATGCTAATTTGCTATTAAAAAAACTATATGACGATTTAAGACCGAATGATGAAGAATTTACAATTTACACTGAGGAATAAAAATGAACGGATTTGATGTATCTGCCAATGAATTGATTAAGATTAATGAAAAGTTTTTTGAAACCGCCTTAAAAAACAAACGATTTGAAAACAAAGAAATTATTCCTTTAATTGACAATCTGGATTCCCGATTTACCGTTACCGAACTCGGTAAATCGATTAACGGAAAAAGTATTAGATTGATTAAAGTAGGCAACGGTAAAACAAAAGTTTTATTATGGTCACAAATGCATGGTGACGAACCTACTGCCACAATGGCGTTTTTTGATTTTTTTAACTTTTTAAGCTCAACCGAAGATAATAAAATTAGTAACATAATTTTAAATGATTTAACTTTGTATTTTATCCCTATGGTTAATCCGGACGGAGCAGAAAAAATTGATAGACGAAATGCTGCCGGAATTGACTTAAACAGAGACTACCAAAGACTTCAATCACCCGAATCGGCTTTATTAAAAAAATTTGCACTGGAAATTATGCCCGATTTTGCATTTAATATGCACGATCAGGATTTTAGATGGTCGGTTGGTAACACCGGCAATTTAGCAACTTTAAGCTTTTTGGCTTCGGTTTGTGACGATAAAAAAACTGTTAACGAAAATAGAGCAAAAGCAATAAAATTAATTAATTTACTTTATTCGGATGCACAAACAGTAATACCCGATTGTACCGCACGATATTTAGATGATTTTGAACCTCGTTCTTTCGGCGATAATTTTAGCAATTATTTCCCTACAATATTAATTGAATCGGGTAGATACAAAAATGATATAAATAAAACTTTTACTCGTAAGCTAACATTTGCATTAATGGTTAAAGCATTTATATATATTGCCCAAAATTCATATAAAAATGTTGATATTGAACCGTATTACTTAATACCCACAAACGGAAAGTTTTTATACGATTTAATTTTGCGAAATTTAAGTTTTACTATTAATGGTCATAATTTAATTTTAGATGTTTGTATTAATAGAGAAGAATTTTACGCTAAAAATGAAAGAATTCCATACTTAAAAAGCACGATAGAAGAAATAGGAGACGGAAGATATTTTCAGGGCATTGAAGAAGTAAATTGCGAAGGACTAAATTTAATAACGGAAAATCTATCGGTTGATATAGATTCTTTAGAAGAAATTACGGAACAAGATATTTTTGAGCTTTTAAAATCGGGAAAATTATTTTTAAAGGCAGAATATTGTAAACCATACTTAAATAAGCCCATAAATATAATTAACAAAAGCTACAACAATATTTTTGATTTACATAATCCCGCAAATTTTATAATTAAAAAAGGGGATAAAATAAAATATATAGTACTTAACGGGTTTATTGTTGAACCTAATAATTTGGAAAATTTACAAATTAACGGACTTGTTTTTTAGCAAATATTTATATTTATTCAAAATTAATTATGAAAAGCCGCTAAATATACGTATTTTTGCAAAACACATTTTTAACTTTCCTAATTAATAATACATGACAAACCAACTTGCAAAGCTTTTGCTGGAAGACGGAACAAGTGTAAGCGGTTATGCATTTGGATATGAAGGGAATAGATTTGGCGAGGTTGTATTTAATACGGGTATGGTCGGCTATCCCGAAACCTTAACAGACCCTTCATATTGCGGGCAAATTCTAATTTTTACTTATCCTTTAATCGGTAATTACGGCATTCCTGCCTATGAAAGAGAAAACGGATTACTTAAATACTTTGAATCGGAAAAGATACATTGCAGCGGTATAATAATTGCCGATTACTCTTTAAATTATTCGCATTGGGGGGCGATTAAATCGTTGGATGAATGGTTAAAAGAAAATAAAATTCCGGGAATTTACGGTGTTGATACAAGAATGTTAACACGAAAATTGCGGGAATACGGTACAATGCCGGGTAAAATTTATACGGTCGAAGACCAAGAATTTTTAGGTGCTCCTTTTTTAGACCCCAATAAAACCGATTTAGCGGGAACTGTTACTACAAAAGAAATTTTAAACTTTAATAAAGGGAAGAAAAAAATAGCCGTAATTGATTGCGGTATTAAAAATAATATTGTTCAAGCATTTTTAAGGCGTAATATCTCGGTTGTTCAAGTACCTTACAATTATGATTTTACTAAGCTGGATGTTGACGGATATGTTATTTCTAACGGACCCGGCGATCCTTCGGTTTGTACTACCACTATTAAAAATGTTCAACAATCATTTGCACTCGGAAAGCCTATTTTAGGTATATGCTTAGGCTGTCAAATAATAGGGCTGGCAAGCGGTGCAAATACGTATAAACTAAAATACGGACACAGAAGCCATAACCAACCGGTAAACGAAATGGGAACAAGAAGATGTTATATTACTTCCCAAAACCATGGATACGCAATTGACGCTAATACCCTATCGGAAGACTGGAGAGAATGGTTTGTTAATGATAATGACGGTACCAATGAAGGAATTATACATATCTCTAAACCAATATTTGGTGCACAATTTCACCCGGAAGCTTCACCGGGTCCCGATGATACCGAGTTTATTTTTGATATGTTTGTGAGGTCTTTGTAATGATAAAAAAAGGTAAACCCAAAAAAGTATTAATTCTTGGTTCCGGTGCTTTACAAATCGGTCAAGCCGGCGAATTTGATTACAGCGGAAGTCAAGCTATTAAAGCATTAAAAGAAGACGGCATTGAAACTGTTTTAATAAATCCCAATATTGCAACTATTCAAACTTCGGAACATCTTGCGGATAAAGTTTATTTTTTGCCGGTAAAACCATTATTTGTAGAAAGAATTATTGAAAAAGAGAAACCGGACGGTATATTATTAGGTGTAGGCGGACAAACCGCACTAAATACGGGGGTTGAACTATTTGATGCGGGGATTTTTGAAAAACACAATATTAAAGTATTGGGCACACAGGTTGAAGCAATAAAAAATACGGAAGACAGATTACTGTTTGCAGATAAGGTTAGAGAAGCAGGTTTAAAAGTTGCATTAAGCAAAACCGTTACGAATATTAACGAAGCCAAAATTGCAGCTAAAGAGATAGGATATCCGGTTATGGTGCGTATTGCTTACGCACTCGGCGGCTTAGGAAGCGGAATTGTTGAAAATGAAGAACAACTTATTGATAAAGCAAAACGGGCTTTTTCTTTTACCAATCAAATTTTAATAGAAGAATCGTTATACGGCTGGAAAGAAGTAGAATACGAAATTGTAAGAGATAGATTTAACAACTGCATTACGGTTTGTTCAATGGAAAACGTTGACCCAATGGGAATACATACCGGTGATAGCGTTGTTGTTGCCCCGGTTCAAACCTTATCTGCTCAAGAAAACTTCAAACTTCGTTCAATAGGAATTAAATTAATACGCCATTTAAATATTGTAGGCGAGTGTAATATTCAATATGCACTAAGTCCTTTTTCCGATGATTACCGAATAATTGAAGTTAACGCACGCTTAAGTCGAAGTTCGGCACTTGCATCTAAAGCGACAGGTTATCCGCTGGCTTTTGTGGCAACTAAACTATCGCTTGGCTATAATTTAAATGAAATTGAAAACATAATAACAAAAGAAACATCATCTTGTTTTGAACCGGCATTAGATTATATCGTTCTTAAATTTCCTCGCTGGGATTTACAGAAATTTAAACAAGTAAGTACTCAGCTTGGAAGCGAAATGAAATCGGTCGGCGAAGTAATGTCAATAGGAAGAACTTTTGAAGAAGCATTGCAGAAAGCAATTCGCATGCTTGATATTGGAATGAGCGGATTTTTTGGAGGTGACGTCGCTTTAACTGACATAGATAACAGTATTGCCGTACCCAACGATAAACGAATGTTTGTAATTGCTAAAGCTTTACGTATGGGTTATACCGTAGATAGAATTCACGAACTTTCAAAAATTGACAAATGGTTTTTATTTAAAATGAAAAACATTATTGATATTGAAAGTAAACTTGTTAATTACAACATCAATACTATTTCTTCCGAGATTTTAAGCATAGCTAAAAAAACAGGGTTTTCCGATAAACAAATAGGATTATTAGTTAATGCCGATGAATTTGAAGTACGCAGCAAAAGAAAAGAATTTAATATTATTCCTGTAGTTAAACAAATTGATACGATGGCGGCAGAGTATCCTGCTCAAACAAATTATTTGTATATGACTTACAACGGCACTGAAAACGATGTTGAACGAGAACAAGACGAAAGTATTATTGTGTTGGGAGGCGGTGCTTACAGAATAGGCTCTTCGGTGGAATTTGACTGGTGCTGCGTAAATTCCGTATTAACTTTAAATAAATTGGATTATAAGACTATAATGATTAATTATAATCCCGAAACCGTAAGCACTGACCACGATATTTGTGATAAACTTTATTTTGAAGAGATGTCGTTGGAGCGTGTTCTTGATATTTACGAAAAAGAAGCTCCTTTAGGAATTATTGTATCTATGGGGGGACAAATTCCTAATAACCTTGCAATGAAATTAAAAAACAACCGATGTAATATAATTGGTACTGACCCTACCAACATTGATAAAGCAGAAGATAGGAATAAGTTTTCCGATATTTTGGATACACTGGGAATTGATCAACCCGAGTGGGAAGAATTAACCGATTTGGAAAGCGCTAAAGCATTTGCAAAAAAGGTAAATTATCCGGTTTTAATACGACCGAGCTATGTTTTAAGCGGTGCGGCAATGTCTATTGTTTTAACCCAAGAAGAATTAGAAGAGTATTTAAAAAAGGCAAGCGATATAAGTCAAGAGCATCCCGTTGTTATTAGTAAGTTTATTACCGAAGCACGAGAAATTGAAGTTGACGCAGTATCCAATAATGGTAAATTGTTTTGTTATGCAATAAGCGAACATGTAGAAAATGCGGGGGTCCATAGCGGTGATGCAACAATTGTATTACCTCCTCAACGAACTTATCTTGAAACTATGAGACGTGTTAAAATAATAACAAAACAGGTTGCCGAAGCGTTTGAAATTACCGGACCTTTTAATATTCAGTTTATTGCCAAAGATAACGAGGTTAAAGTAATTGAATGTAACTTACGCGCTTCAAGAAGTTTTCCGTTTGTATCTAAAGTATTAAAGTTAAATTTTATTGATATTGCTACTCGTTTAATGATGGGCGAAAAAATTCCGAAAGTGGATAAATCTTCTTTTGACGTTGATTACGTAGGCGTTAAAGCATCTCAATTTTCATTTACAAGATTAAAAGGAAGTGATCCGATAGTAGGAGTAGAGATGTCTTCTACAGGCGAAGTAGCTTGTTTAGGAGATGATTTTAACGAAGCTTTTTTGAAAAGTTTGATTTCAACCGGATTTAAAGTCCCCGAAAAAGGGGTTTTGCTTTCTACCGGAACTTTAAAAGAAAAAGCCGAATTTTTAGCAGAGATAAAAACACTGCAAGAAATGGGACTAAAATTTTATGCAACAAAAGGGACTGCAGATTTTTACAAAATAAACGGCATAAATATGGAAGTGCTTAACCGTCCTTACGATAATACAGAACCGAGTATAATTAATTACTTGGAATCAGGTAAAATTGATCTTGTAATTAATATTCCTAAAACTGACGAACGAGTAGAACTGGATAGCGATTACATTGTTCGCCGCCGTACTATAGATCTTAATATCCCTTTAATTACAAACATTCAATTTGCTAAACGGTTTGTAAAAGCATTAAAAAAGTACAATTACAATAATTTATCCGTTAAAAGCTGGGATGAATACCTTTAATAATGTTGAGTTTTGAATTTTTAGTAAACACTTAATTGTAATTGAACATAAATTTTGGTGTGTTTATTTTGCAAATAATAGCTCCCGCTTAAAACAATAAATGATTTACAGGGCTCAGATAAATATATATAACTTATTTTATTATAATGGATTGTTATGTGTTATCATCGCTTTTATAGTATTTAATCAGGTTTTTGTTGATTTATTAACAAAGGCAAATACTATAATAAGTTAATACAAGCATTTAGTCCTAATAGCAGCATTAATACATCCCTCGTAAATAAAATTAATTGTAATCTATAATCTACTCTGTTTTATTATATTCCTTCTTTTATAGATTTCAATATACAATTATTCCGCTTTTTAACTTTTCTTCTATTTCACTTTAAACAATTTTTTGTTAAATTTAAATATCACAATTAGCGGTTATAATATGTTATTTTCATCAATTATTAACGCAACTGAAGAACACATCTACAAAACCTTTTCCGAAAAATCGCCTGCAGGAAATATTTACCACGACATAGTACACACAAAAGAAGTAGTTAGCGAAGCCGAAAAAATAGGAAAAGAGATTGGCATCAGCGATTTAGACTTAGAAGCTTTAATTATTGCCGCTTATTTTCATGATTTGGGACATATTGAAAGACCTGATAACCATGAAGAAACAAGTGCAAATTATGCAAAAGCATTCCTGACCGAGCATAATTACCCTAATGAAAGACTTGAAAAAGTACTTAGATGTATTTTAGCAACAAAAATAGATTATCAGCCGCAAAATTTAATTGAAGAAATTATTAAGGATGCCGATTTACAACATATCGGTTCTGAAAAATATTTTGATAAAAGTAATTTATTACGCACCGAAATTGAAAATAAACGGGGTGAAAAATTTGAAGATTACGACTGGATAAAAGGAAATATCGATTTTTTTATTAAGCACAAATTTTACACAAAATTTGCAAAAGATAACTACGAAGAGACAAAACAAGCCAATCTATTAAAACTTCAAAAAAGACTGCGTAAAGCATTAAACAAAGCCGAAGACGAAAAAATTAAAACAGAAAAATTGGAACTTGAAAAAGAAAAACTGGCATCTAAAAAAGAAAGTTCGTTAAAACCGGATAGAGGTGTTGAAACAATGTGGCGCAATACCATGCGTACGCACGTTAGTTTTAGTAGTATGGCAGATAACAAAGCTCATATAATGATTAGTGTAAACACATTGTTACTTACTGCTGTAGTTGCATTTTTAATCAAAAATCTTTCTTTATATCCGCAGCTTATTATTCCCACTTCTTTACTTACGTTGGTTTCTTTAGTTTCTCTTATTTTTGCAGTTTTGGTTACAAGACCAAATATTACCTCGGGCACTTTTACAAATGAAGACGTACTAAACAAAAAGGTAAATCTTTTGTTTTTCGGTAATTTTTTTAAAATGAATTTGGAAAGCTTTAGCTGGGGTATGAACGAACTTATGAACGATAAAGATTATTTGTACGAAAGTATGATTAAAGATTATTATTTCCTCGGTCAAGTATTAGGTAAAAAATACTTGCATTTACGTATGAGTTATAATATTTTTATGTTTGGTTTAATAATTACTATTGCGGCATTTATTATTGCTTTAACTTTTTACCCTATTTCAGGTGATTTAATTCCTCTTCATTAATATAAGGGAAATATTTTGAAAAAACTTTTACTTATTAGACACGCAAAAAGCAGTTGGAATGACGATTCGATTAACGATAAAGAACGCCATTTAAATGCAAGAGGGAAAAAAGCTGCTCCTTTTATGGCGGAAATGCTTAAAAAGAAAAATCTCGATATCCAACTGTTTATTTGCAGTCCTGCAGAGCGTGCTTTTGCCACGGCAAAAAAGTTTGCCGATGTTTTAGGTTACCCCCGTAATCAAATAAAAATTATTGAGGATTTATACGGCGCCGCAACTTACGAAATAATGGATATTGTTAATGCTTTGGATAATAATTTAGAGTGTGTTGCAATTATTGGGCACAACCCCGATTTAACTCAATTCAACAATTTCTTATCCGATACTTATATAGATAATATACCAACTACCGGAATTGTTATGCTGCATTTTGACGTGGCAACTTGGGCAGAAATAGGAAAAGGAGTAGGCAAATTACAATTTTTTGACTACCCCAAAAAGTTTAACCCGTTATTGTAAAATTAAAATATTGCGTATATAAACGGCGCTAATGCGCTTCCTTGTGTCAATACTATCAGTCCGCCCAATAGTATCAAAAAAAACAATATCGGCAATAACCACCATTTTTTTCTATACTTTAAGAATTGTACTAATTCGCTGATAATACTTAATTTTCCCATTAAAATTGTCGCTCCGTTTCAATTTTTTCATACTTGCTATTTTCTCTTTTAATCCAATAGGTGCTTTCAGACTTATTAAACTTAATATTTAATAAATCTTTTCCCATAAATTTTGTTATAATACTTATAGGCGTAATAACGATATAAAACAGCACTCCTAATATAATACGAGTACTTATAAATCCCAATATTACCGAAATAGTCATCCATAAAAAATAGATCGGTTTTAATATAACGGGCAGTATAAATCCGATTAACATTAAAATGAATCCGAACGGAATTAAATACATATATATCGATGATTTGTAAAACATTGTTACAAATCCTATTATCGCAATTATTCCGCCAATTAATAATGCAAAATTAATTATATCTTTATTGCTGCTTTTTATTTGTTTAATTTCTTCAATTATCATATTTAATCCAGCTCAAATTCTTTTTTCCAATCAGTATCGTTAGTTATTTTTTTCATTTCGGTTTTATCCAATAAATAATTACCTAAAACCAAATAGTCTATATCGGTACGCATAAAACATCGATATGCATCTTCAGGAGAACAGACAATAGGTTCACCTCTAACATTAAAAGAAGTATTTACTATTACTCCGCATCCGTACTTTTCGTTAAATTTGGAAATTATTCCGTGATAAAACGGATTTGTATTTTTATTTACAGATTGTATTCGTGCACTGTAATCAATATGAGTTACGGCTGGTATATCGCTTCTTACAATATTAAGTTTATCAATACCAAATAGTTTTTCTTCATCGCTACTCATTCTTAACTGTCTTTCTTTCTTAACATCTGCTACTAACAACATATAAGGGCTTGGTCTATCTATTTCAAAATAATCTGATATTCTTTCTTCCATTACGCTTGGTGCAAAAGGTCTAAAGCTTTCTCTAAATTTAATTTTTAAATTCATTACGGATTGCATTTTTTTTGAACGTGCATCGCCAATTATTGAGCGAGCACCTAAAGCACGTGGTCCAAACTCCATTCTTCCGTTTAAAATTCCCAATATTTTTTCTTGCGACAGTATATCCGCAACTTTATTTTGTAAACTTTCTGTTTCTAAAAATTCATATTTAATTTTATGTTTATCTAAAAACAATTTAATACTTTCATTAGTATATTCATTGCCTAAATATGCTCCGCACATTTTATCATTTTTATTATCAGAAATTCTTTTATTGTTTAAGTATTGATACCAAACAAATAGGGCAGCACCCAAAGCTCCGCCGGCATCCCCCGCTGCAGGTTGAATCCAAACATCCTCAAATATTCCTTCTCGTAATATTTTTCCGTTTGCAACACAATTTAATGCAACACCGCCTGCCAAACAAAGATAATTTTTACCCGTAATATTTTTAATGTGATTAGCCATTTTTAACATTATTATTTCGGTAACATCTTGAATTGAACGGGCAAAATCCATTTCACGTTGGGTTAGCTTACTTTCGGGTTCTCTCGGTTTTCCGCCAAATAGCTTATTAAACGCATCATTTGTCATTTTCAAACCGCCTGCAAAATCAAAATATTTCATATTCATCTTAAATGAACCGTCTTCCTTTAAATCAATTAATTCATTTAAAATAACATCTACATATTTTGGTTCACCGTAAGGTGCCAACCCCATTACTTTATATTCCCCGCTGTTAACCTTAAAACCGGTATAATAAGTAAAAGCCGAATATAATAATCCTAAGGAATGCGGAAATTTAATATCTGCTATTATTTCAATATTATTCCCTTTTCCTATTCCGTAACTGGTGGTAGTCCATTCACCCACGCCGTCAATAGTTAAAAAAGCAGCTTCATCAAAAGGGGAAGCAAAAAATGCACTTGCCGCATGCGACTGATGATGTTCAGGAAATAATATCGTACCGTTATAGTTTAGATCCTTTTTAATTAAATCCTTCATCCATATTTTTTCTTTTATCCATAAAGGCATGGCTTTTAAAAACGAGCTAAACCCTTTTGGCGCCAATGCAGTATAAGTTTCAAGCAATCTTTCAAATTTAAGCATCGGTTTATCGTAAAAAGCAACAAAATTTAAATCATTTGCAGTTATTTCCGCATACTCAAGGCAATATTTAATAGCATTTTTAGGAAATCTATGATCGTGTTTTTTTCTGGAAAATCTTTCTTCTTGTGCTGCAGCAATAATTTCACCGTCCTTAATTAAAGCAGCCGCACTATCGTGGTAATATGCGGAAATTCCGAGTATGTACATTTTCACCTATTAATAAATATCAGATAATTAAATTTACAAAAAATTTAAATAATTTAGTTCCCAATTTATTTAAAATAGAAAAGCCGACATTTTCAGCCGGCTTTTCAGTTTTATAAAATAATTTTAATTATTTTACTAACATCATTTTCTTTGTAGCTACAAAGTTATCAGAGGTAATTGTATAGAAATATACACCGCTGGTTAAGCTTGAAGCGTTAAAGTTAACATCATAGTTACCTGCAGCTAATTGTTCATTAACTAATTCAGCAACTTCCTGACCTAATAAGTTGTAAACTCTCATAGTAACTAAACCGGCTTTTGGCACGCTAAAGCTAATAGTAGTTGACGGGTTAAATGGGTTAGGATAGTTTTGAGCTAAGTTATAAACTGTAGGAATTTCGTTATTAGCTGTTTCAACACCAAGAACGATAGCAGGAGACATATCTGCCCAAACTGTAGAAGCAATAACATACTGAGCATTGGTTGTTAATGTAATACTGTGGTTAACACCCATTGTTGATTCGTTATCATTACCGCCGCCGTTTGAAGCCAAGCCCCAGTTAGCACCGTATTTAAATTCAAAGTTTAATAATGAATATTGTGGGAACACAATATCTTTTGACCAAATGTTATCACCTGCAACTTCGTCACCGTCTGTACCGGCATCGTTTAATGCAATTGCTTTGGTAATATCTGCATCAGGCCATCCGCCATCGGGCCACTGTAACGGAGTTACTGCACCGCATACATGAACTGATTCGATAGTCGGGAAAGGTTGGTTTGTTAATGCATTTTTAGCATTTGTCATGTCAACTTTTAATTTAACTGTAGTTGCTTGATGTGTAACTGTACTTAAATCAGCATCGTTAAATGAACGTGAAATAACAGCATAACCGTTATTTACGTCAGTTTGTGTAATTGTATAAATTTTGTTGTCGCCGTTTTCCCAAGTTGTACCGTTGGTAGCAACATAAGCAAATTTATAAGCAACTTCATCACCAGGGAATACTGAATAGTTAGCAACGCCTTCGTAAATGTTTGGATCACCGACTGAAGGAGTTAATACTGTTTGATCTGACCAACCGTTAAAGTTACCGCGTGCACTTAAAACGTCTGTAGTAGGATTAAATCTACCGGCAACAATTTCAAGTTCCATGTTACATGCAAACATTAACTGAACAGGAATACCACCGCCTAAGTCTCTATCATAATAATCGGCGTAAGAACCGTTTGGCATTACTACGTATTCTCTATTCGGGTCGTTTTCCCAACCGTCATTCATACGGTATTTGAAATATACTCTTGTTCCGGGTTCTAAGTTATTAACTGTAACAGAATAAATTTTGTCACCGTCACCATCAGTTAATTCTAACTGGCTTGTTGCCCAATCTGTAAAGCTACCGGCAATATAAACTTTTCCGGTTGCAGGGTCAAAAGCACTATTTTGAATTTGAACCGACATATTAACATTAAATGTAACCGAAGTTGGGTTAACATCACGGTTAAATACTTGAACTGCTGGCCAACCGGCAACGCCGAAAGTACCAACATAAGCAATGTTTCCGTTCGGGCTAAATGCAATAGCTCTCGGACGAGCGTCTTTGCTATAAGTACCCCAATTTAATTGGAAGCTATCAACTACTGTTTTGTTAGCAAAATCGTAAGCATACCAGCTACCTCTTGTAAAGTTAGCTGTTGGTGAATCGTTTGCAGAACCGGCACTGAACCATAATGTACCGTTCTTTTTATCCCATGCAAATGATTCGGCTTTTGCACCTTCTGCAATAGAATCTGTTAAAGCAAACTGATCAAATTCGCTTGCTCTTGTATAAACATAAATTTTACCTTTATCGTAACCAGCCCAATATAAAGTTAAACCGTCATTTGAAAGACCGAATGCTCTTGAATAACCTACTGTAGCATCCAAACCGTTCATAATTACGTTTAAGTTCGGGTCAAAAATTACTAAAGGGTTTCCGGGTACTACATAAGCAACATAAATGTTACCGTTTGCATCACCCATAGCAGCGGTAGGTGATCCGCCAAAATCTGCTCTCGCCATTAACTCACCGGTCTGGTAGTTAATTTTGAATATTTTGTTGGGACCGCTTTGGCACTGAATAACGTTACCGTCTTTATCCATACCCATACCACGACCGTTACCTTTCAAAGTATCGGAAATACCATCTTTGGTAAGTATGCGGATAGGCGAAAAAGCAGCAGGTGTACCGTCAGCATTATAAACGTAAATAGCTGAAACAGATAATTTTACACCGTTAACCATAACGCTGTCTAATTTTGAATAACTGTTTACCCAAACTTTACCGTCAGGGTCAACAACCATTCCGTGTGTTTGAAATTTCAACGTATCGGGACTTGGAGGAGGGAATACTCCCGAATAGCTGAATTGTGCTTTCATTACGGTAAATGCCATAAGAAAAGCGATTAAAGTGATTAGTTTTTTACTCATATAGTTACTCCTATTTATGATTGTAAATAAGTTAATTTTGTTAGAACTTTAGTTTCTGCCGTAATAAGGTGCACCTGCTTTTTGCATGTCCACTCTCATAACAACTTGAGCTGTAGTTCCGGTCTTTTCCCGGGTATAATATAAATTATTGCCGGGTCCCCAAGCAAATAATAACGCATTCGGTCCTAATAACCCCGGGTACAAGGTTTCATAACTTCCGTTTGGATGTACAACAACCACGGGGTCTGTCATATTTGTTCCGATAATCATATCGCCGTCAGCAGCAAATGTAACTGCTAAAGCTGAAACAGCCGGAAAATCGGCACCGTATTTTTCTGTCAAAGAGAACACTTTTTCAAAAGCAGTCAAACTATCAGCACTTATAATCTTCGCTCTAAATATAGCTTCTTCATTATCTTGTGTAGCAGCAACATAAACATACAAATTTACGTTATTTTCTTTAAAAATCCTAATAGATTTAATGTTGCCGTCAAATGCAAATGTTTTCATACTTTTATCAGGTTTTATTCTATAAACGCCTGCATTGTTCCCCGTATTATCTCCGCCGCCCCAAATATTACCGTCAGGGTCAAAATCAAAATCATATATATTTCCTAATGCCGTATTGCTGGAAACATAAGTAACCGGTTTTTGACCTGCTGATACTTTAAACAACACTTTTTGACGGCGAGCAGCATAAATATCACCGTTATACCATTTTAATGCCGTATGAAATGTTTCGCTGCCGCGCGGGGCCCACTCTGATAATGTACCTGTAGGTGTAAGTTTTCTAGTTCCGCCCGTACCGCCTTGATACGTAAACGACATATAAATATTTCCGTCAGAATCTGTAGTTAACCCGTTTGGCACTTCAAAATCTTTAAAATCAAATACTTTTTCTACTGCTGCTTTTAAGTTATAGGTTACACTATTGCTAAAATCCGTAACTTTATAAACAGCAATTTTAATTGATATTCCATCAAGTATTAAATTTGGAGCTTTAACTTTTAACTGGGTAGAGGAAGCATCTAAAACGGTAGCAATAGTTCCGTTAAAATATACAGTGTTTTCTTCTTTTACAGTAGAAAAGTTTTTACCTGTAATTGTTATTTCAGAAACACCGGCTAATGCAGTTCCAGCCGGGGATATCGAAGTAATCTCCGGCGTATCCCCTTTCGGTTTTGCCGGGTCATATAAACTTGGTGTTGTTTCATTATCGCAGCCTATCATTAGTAGGGAAGCCATAAATACCGTTATCATAAAAACGCTTATTTTTACAACACCTTTTTTATAAATATTTTTCATAAAATTAACCATTATAATTTCCGATTATTAATTTTAACAAAATTTATTAATTGAATGCAACATTAAAAGTTATCCTATGTACATCGTCAAATGTATCAAATTTAGTATAACTGTAATCAAGTCCGTATTTAACTATATCGTCACCAAATTTAACACCAAATCCTGTCGAAAAATTATAATCGTCACTTGGTGATGTATAACCGGCACGAACTACGAATGTTTTCATAAATGTGTATTCAAAACCGAAGTTTATTTGTTCCGAATAATCTCTCGGATGTGCCGCATCAACCGAAACTAATAAAGAATGAAGGTCTTTGTATTCTTCAAAAAAGTCTAATACGTCCATTGCAACACCTATACGAAATGTTAAAGGTAATTGAAATGCTTCTTCTTTATACTTAATTTCGGTCGAAAAATTTCTAACGTTCATTGCAAAGTTCAAACTTTTGTAACCTGTATGATAAAGGATACCAAAATCGAAAGCAACTGCACTTAAGGAGTTGTTTTCTTTTGTATAGCGCCCTTCGTTATCAATATCGGTAACCGCAGAACCTAAATCTTGTTTTGTAAATTTTACACTACCGCCCACTGCAAATTTATCACTTAGTGCTTTAGCATAACTAACACCAAAAGAATATGCACTCGGGCTAAAAACACCGGTTTCTAAATATCCGTTTTCGTTACTTGCAACAACGGTGCCTATAAATGAACCGTAATCTACGCTTGTAAACGAAAATCCGAATACTCCGTAATTACCATAATCCGGGGCATAAGAAATACCGCCGTATATATAATCAATATCGGCAATCCAGCCAACCGTTCCTAAAGTAACGTCAACTGTATTTGTGTTGTATGCCATTGTAGAAGGGTTGTAAAACATAGCCGTAG